>NZ_CP040518.1:3457500-3607500 GCF_005848555.1 Blautia sp. SC05B48
GGTCTTCCTGTGCCAGCTTGGAAGACAGACCAAACTTTTTATCTCCTGTAGTGAGAACAAGATATCTTCCCGTAAAATTCAGATTGGAGGTCAATGCCGGAAGTTTCCCCTTCATGGCATCCCTGCTTACCTGGACCAGAAGCTCATCTCCAGGCCGCAATGGTCCGTTGCCTTTTCTTCCTGCGGAAAAAACAGCTCTCTGTGCCTCCGCAAGAGGGTAGTAGCATCTCTTTCCAGGCTCGATCTGCACAAAAGCCGCCTGGATATTGGATGCGATATTTTCGACCTGTCCGGTGTATATATTTCCAAGAATGGATTTTTCCTGATCGGATTCCAGCCGGATCTCGACGATCCGTTCCTCCTCTGAAAGGGCCGCTACTGTACAGGACACACCATGGATCTCCATTCTTGTAATGATCAGTTTACTCAATTTCCTCACCTAATGATTCCAGAGTCACAAAACGTGGACTTGCATTTTCTCCTTCATCGGCATACATTTCCAGACGTTTCACTGTGAAGGCAAATTCCGGAAGTTCTTCTCCAAGCCAATGAAAAAAGGTGTTTGTTACCATCTCCGGCTTCGTATAATTAGAGCTTGCAGATGCCAGCATATAGAAGAACCCATTCTCTCTTACTTCCATTTTATAGATATTCGGGCGGAGATCGATTTCCTTTTCGCTGCGCTTAGTCTGCTTGGTCACTTTGATCTCCGGCTGTGCCAGAAATTCCTTCACTTGTCCTTTCCAGTCGATAGAAGGCTCTTTGCCCGGACGGAACTCCACAAGATAATCTGCTGCTGCCACCAACGCCATCGCTTTACCCGCTTTCCCATCCTCTACCTTGCGAACACTTACGATATGCATCCCCTCTGCCATCTGTCCCTCCAGACGGGCTGCGATCTCTGCAGTAGGCATATCTTCTGCCATTTCCAGGTCAAAATAATCTCCGAGACTCTCCATCCCTACTCCAAGGGGAACTGCAAAAGACATAATCATATGCGGGCTGTACCCGCCGGAAAACGCTACCGGAAGCTCTGCACGACGAAGCGCTTTCTGAAAATAACGCATGGTATCCAGATGTCCCACAAACTTCATAGGACCCTCTTTGCTGAATTTAATTCTTACCTTCAAGGCAGACACCTCCTTTAAATTTCATAGCTCCACATGCGGAACATTTCTGACGGCAGTTTTCTGTCACAACACCCTCTTTTGCACGCTGCCATTCTCGCTCCAGGAATCTGCGGCTGACACCGGTATCAATGAAATCCCATGGAAGGATCTCATCCAGGCTTCTTTCACGAAGTGTGTAGAATGTCATATCCACTCCGCATTCAGCCATAGCATCCTTCCAGATATCATAATCAAAATTTTCTGTCCAGGCATCGTAAAGGGCACCTTTTTCATAAGCCTTCAGGATCACGTCCGCACATCGCCTGTCCCCACGTGCGAGAAATCCTTCCAGAGCTGTTACATCCGGTTCATGCCAGTTATAACGGATACTTCTCTGATTCAGCTGGGCACGGACTTCATTTTTAACCACCTTGGCTTTTTCCACAAAATCCTGCTCTGCATACATTGGCGCCCACTGAAATGGGGTAAATGGCTTCGGCACAAAGAAAGAAGTGCTGACGTTGATCTGTACCTTACCTTTACGCTGTTCTTTCGGAACCACCTCGTAATAGGTCTCTGCTATCTTCTGTGCCAGATGAGCAATTCCCTTCATATCGTCTTCTGTTTCTGTGGGAAGACCGAGCATAAAGTAAAGCTTCACCTGATTCCAGCCGCCCTTGAACGCTTCGCCTGCACCATGGAGGATCACTTCCTCTGTCAGGCCTTTGTTGATAACGTCACGAAGTCGCTGAGAACCAGCCTCCGGAGCAAAGGTCAGGCTGCTTTTCTTTACATCCTGCACTTTACTCATAACATCCAGTGCAAACGCATCGATCCTGAGAGATGGTAAGGAAATATTAACAGCCTTCCCATGAAACTCTTCGATCAGAAAGTTCACCAGCTCTTTCAGCTGGGAATAGTCACTGGAGCTTAAGGAACTGAGGGAAATCTCTTCATGTCCTGTATTTTTCAGCATGGTACGCGCCGATTCCTTCAAAGTCTCCACATCACGTTCACGGGTCGGACGGTAGATCATACCCGCCTGGCAGAAACGACAACCTCGAATGCATCCTCTCTGGATCTCAAGAGTTACACGATCCTGTGTTGCCTTGATGTGAGGAACAACCGGCGCCTCCACAGCCCGGTATTCCTTTTCCATATCAATGATCAGCTGCTTCTGGACCTTCTCGGGAACACCATCCGCCGTCGGTGCAAAGGATGCGATCGTACCATCTTCTTTATAGGTAACTTCATAGAGAGACGGAACATAAATTCCAGGGATCTTAGCTGCTGCCAGAAGAAAATCCTTCCTGCTGCCACCAGCCTTTTTATTGGCCTTGTACGCATCAAAAAGTGCATCATAAACCGTTTCACCTTCTCCGATATAAAACATATCAAAAAAAGGTGCCAGCGGCTCCGGATTATACGCACAGGCACCGCCACCGATCACAATAGGGAAATCCTCACCACGGTCTGCGCTTTTCAGCGGGATACCACTGAGATCCAGTACCTGGAGGATATTGGTATAGCACATCTCGTACCCGATCGTAATTCCAAGAAAATCAAAATCCCGGATGGGCTCCTGGGATTCCAGTGCAAACAACGGGATCTTCTCCTCCCTCATCACCTTATCCAGATCCGGCCATGGGGAAAAGAGCCGCTCACACCATACGTCCTCACGCTGGTTGAACATGTTATAGAGAATCATCATGCCGAGGTTTGACATTCCGATCTCGTAGACATCCGGGAAGCACATTGCGAAACGGATATCTACCGCATTTTTATCTTTCATTACGGAGTTGACTTCACCGCCGATATAGCGGGCAGCTTTGTCAACCTTCATTAAAATTTCATCGCTTAAAGCTAGAGTTCTCATAATATTCCTTTCAGAAGTTATTGTTTAACATAATGCCAAGCAGGGAAAATCCCCCACAACGTTCCCATTATATACGGAATGGTGGGGGATTTCAAGGGAGAGTCAGTTAGTTTACAGTCACGAAAATTCAACGTATATGCTTTTTCTTCATCTGCAGGATCTCAAGCAGCACTTCATATACTGCCATATTCTCCTTCACCACCAGGGCAAGGCTCTCTTTTGCCTGGTTCAGAAGGTGAAAAAGACTTCGTACATTAGAATATTCTCCCGAAGAACACCTGGATCTGAGATATCCGTTTTCATCATAATAATATTGTTCATCCAGCAATACGACAATCTTCTCCTCAGGTCTCACCGCCTGGACACCAGGCTGCCCGGAAGCCTCTTCTGTCCGCTCCTTAAATCCCTGTTTCATAAGATCATGCAGAAGCTTTTCCGCCTCACTGTTATTGTTGGCATACATCACCACAATATGCGGATACCATCTGGAGCTTCTTTTTTCCGGCAGATGTACCATGTTCTGAATAAAAGAAGACAGTTCCGCATTGGTACGGATCCGGTTTGTCAGATGGAATTTCTGAATTCCCGGCAGCTTTCCCAGTCCCTCCACAATACTTCGATCCAACTCCTCCGGTGATATCACATCTTCGGAATCACTGGAAAAGATCACAGGCCGGCGCTCGCTCCATGTAAGCAGAACCGACATTTTTTCCGGAGAAAGAAGATGCGATTCATCTACCAGAATACTGCTGTAACAGCCAAGATCTGTTGACTCTCCCAGCTGATCATCTGCCAGAAAATCTATCCGCCGCAGACGGTCATGAAGAAGCCGCCATTCTTTTCCTCCTTCGCCGCAGTGAACGATACAGACTTTCTGACGCACAGACAGCCGCATTGCAATATCGTAGAGCAGCAGGGTTTTTCCTGTTCCGGGAAGACCACTGAACCAGAAATATCCATTTCTCTCTCCCCGGATCCTCTTCAGGATCTGCCGTTCGATATCTCTCTGCTGTGAAGTAAGGAAATACTCCTTTTTGAGAAAACGTTCCGGTTCTGTCAGTGGAGAGATCAGGTACAGCTCTGCCTGAAACAGATCTTCAATATCACCACCATAATCCTGACCTTCTTTCTCCAGCGCAGTACAAAGCTTTTCCCAGTCTCCATCCACGATGTGATCATGATTGGTCAGCCTTACCAGACGGTCTTCGCTACTGATATAGGTATACGACAGGATCGGTTTTCCAAAAACAGACAGATAATACCGGTTCTGGATCAGCTGTCTTCGAATAGCCTCATCCGATACACTGCCACTTTTCAGTTCAATATTTACGATCTGATCATCCTTGATCTGAAGAAGATCAAACTCCTTTCCAAGCTTCGGGATCTGGAACGAATAAAAAAGCCGGAGCTTATATACCTCTTCCATATGCAGTTCCAACTGCTTCACCAGTACTTTCATACTTTCCAGTTCCCACTCTTTGATCCTGAGAAAAAAATCTCTGCCGGAAAGCTGGCGTTCCAGCTTCTGAACACATTCCATACTCTGATTTCTTGTAAGTGCATAGATCGATATTGCCTTCATATTCCAACCCTTACCTGCTGTTTATTTCTTTATCCGCAGTGTCCTGAGATGATCCTTCTGTTCCTGTGTGATACGGTAGCTTTCAATGGATTTCTGGATCGTCTTGTTATGAGTCCAGATATCCATCCTCTGCGCTTCCAGAAATGGAAGGATCTTCTCATACTGTTTTGCCAGCGCTGTAGCAAAATACCAGGCTCGCATCATATTTACATAATATTCTTCCGAGCGGATCGCTGCCACTTTCTCCGGATATTCCGGTTTAAATCCTTCGTCCAGATAATGGCGCATCAGCATACTGATCCCGAACCGGATGATATACGGCTTATCTGACTCCATCCAGCGATAAATCTCCCGGATAAATATATCACGGTGTTTTTTCATCATATGGAGCGCCAGCAGATCACAGGTCGCCCAGTTATCAATATGCGGAAGAAAACGTTCCAGTTCTCCCAGACATTTATCATAATCTCTGATCTGCTCGATCAGCAGGCCATGGAGATTATTTTCCTCATAGTACTGATGAGGAAGAACCTTCAGGAACATTTCGGATCTTTCTGTTTTTCCAAACTCTTTTGCAAATTTCCGGAGTACCGGTGTCCGGATACCGATGATCTTTTCTTTCTCCACAGTCGGAACCAGCCTTGCATGAAAATCCTGATATCCTGTATCCTGCATTTCAAACAGTCTTTTCCGAACATCCCGGATCATCTCTTCCTGATTCATTTATCATCCCCGCCTTTTACACCAAAGATCGCGATCAGAGAACTCGCAAGCAGAAGCATGGGGTAAAACAGTTTCGGCATGATCTGAAAAGCAGAAAGCTCAAATCCCAGTTCCTTTGCCGCAGAAATAGCAACCAGCATCTGGGCTCCATATGGGATCACCCCCTGGAAAATACAGGAAAATGTATCCAGGATAGAAGCTGTCTTTCTGGAAGTGATCTTATATTCCAGCGCCATTTCCTTTGCAATAGGGTTGGCCATAACAATGGCCACCGTATTATTGGCTGTTGCGATATCCATGGCTCCAACCAGAAGTCCCATGCCAAGAAGTCCGCCTTTTTTTCCTTTAAAAACTCTCTGTATTCCGGAAAGCAGTGCTTCAAAGCCTCCATGCTCCCGGATCAGCGCACACATGGCTGCTACAAGGATAGCCACCATACAAGTCTCGAACATTCCGGAAACACCGGAGCCTATATTGGTCAGAAGCTCCACCGGTGCGATATGTCCTCCAAGAAGCATGATAAATGCGCCGGAGATAATTCCGATCAGAAGTACCACAAATACATTGATGCCGATGATACCGCCGATCAGCACCAGAACATATGGAAGAATCTGTATAAGATGATAATCCTGTACCACTCTTCCCTGGATCTCTGTCTGAAAAGACAGGATAAGGATCAAAGTCAGTGTAACAACAGCTGCCGGAAATGCGATCCAGAAATTTTCCCGGAATTTATCCTTCATCTGACAGCCCTGACCATTGCAGGCTGCGATCGTGGTATCAGAAATAAAAGAAAGGTTGTCACCAAACATGGCTCCTCCCATCACCGATGCCACACAAAATGCCATATCAAAACCGGAAGCTTTGGAAACCGCTACCGCAATAGGAGTAAGAAGCGTGATAGTCCCAACGGAAGTTCCCATAGCCACAGATACGAAGCAGGCCACTACAAACAATACCGCAACAGAAAAACGTGCCGGTATCAGAGAAAGCATACAGTAGGCCACACTTTCTGCACTGCTGCGCCCCACAACACCCACAAAAGAGCCTGCGGTCAGAAAGATCAGAAGCATGGTGATGATATTTTTATCTCCTACTCCTTTTGCCATAAGCTCCAGCTTTCTGTCAAAGCTAATCGTTCTGTTCTGAACACATGCCACCAGGATCGCAGACAGAAAAGCCACAACGATCGGTACATTATAAAATCCCATGGGGATCTCCATCACATACTCGAACAAAATTCCCAGTCCCAGATACAGAACCAGAAAAACACCGATAGGCAGCAGTGCGATCACATTTCCTTTTTTCTTCATTTCCTCCATAAAACAATTCCCTTCATCACTTATTATATTCCCGGCTTTTTTCTCCGGGTGGTCTGTTTTCTATCATATCATATTTCCTTATTCCTGTCCTGCTGCTGACGAAAACTTCTTCATATTTCCGGCACAATCCTGTTATCTCTGATATTTTTTACCTTATTTAACAAGATTTTCACCAATTAAATCGTTCCTTCCGTTGAAATCCAGAGCTTTTTTCAGTATAATTGGCTGTAGACAATTGTGAAAAAGATATCCAAAGGATTTATGGTGATATCTCTGATCACAGTCATTAAAGGAGGAATATGATTATGGCAACATGGAAAAATCTGGACACTCTTGCTTCTTACAGCACACTTAACGGTCTGAAAGATCACGTGAACATTGCAGAGGCAATGTCCGGCGAGCAGGGTGCAGAACGTGTAAAGAAGTACAGCGTACCGATGGCAGCAGGTCTGGCTTACAATTACGCAGCTAAGGAAGTGGACGAGACCGTTCTTGACGCACTTTCCAAACTGGCTGATGAGGCAGAACTGATCGAGAAATTCCAGGAATTATACAACGGCGCAGTGATCAACACCGGCGAGAAACGTATGGTCCTTCATCATCTTGCACGTACACAGCTTGGCGATTCTGTTGTTGTTGACGGTGTGGACAAGCGAGAATTCTATGTAGCTCAGCAGAAGAAAGCTGCAGATTTTGCAAACAAAGTACATGCAGGCGAGATCACAAATGAAGCCGGTGAGAAATTCACTACTGTTGTACAGATTGGTATCGGCGGAAGTGACCTGGGACCGCGTGCATTATATATCGCACTTGAGAACTGGGCAAAGGCAAACAACACCTTCAAGATGGAAGCAAAATTCATCAGCAACGTTGACCCTGATGATGCAGCTGCTGTTCTTGCATCTGTAGATCTTGCTCACTCTCTTTTCATCGTTGTATCCAAATCCGGTACAACACTTGAAACTCTGACAAATGAGGCATTCGTAAAAGACGCCCTTACAAAAGCGGGCCTGAACCCGTCCAGACATATGCTTGCTGTAACCAGTGAGACTTCTCCTCTTGCAAAGAGTGATGAGTACCTTACCGCTATTTTCATGGACGACTATATCGGCGGACGTTACTCTTCCGTTTCCGGCGTAGGCGGAGCGATCCTTTCCCTTGCATTTGGACCGGAAGTATTCGCAGACATCCTTGACGGAGCTGCCGAAGAGGATAAGCTTGCAACAAATAAGAACATTCTTGAGAACCCGGATATGCTGGATGCCCTGATCGGCGTTTATGAGAGAAATGTACAGGGATATCCTTCTACTGCAGTTTTACCATACTCACAGGCATTAAGCCGCTTCCCTGCTCATCTTCAGCAGTGTGATATGGAGTCTAACGGTAAATCCGTAAACCGCTTTGGTGAGCCGGTGGATTATGTGACCGGACCGGTGATCTTCGGTGAGCCAGGAACAAACGGACAGCACTCCTTCTACCAGCTTCTGCATCAGGGAACCAATATCGTTCCGCTTCAGTTCATCGGCTTTAAGAAGAGCCAGCTTGGTGTTGATGTTGATATCGAGAACAGCACAAGCCAGCAGAAGCTCTGTGCAAACGTTGCAGCACAGATCGTTGCTTTTGCATGCGGAAAAGAAGACGAGAACCTGAACAAAAACTTCAAGGGCGGACGTCCTTCCAGTATCATTGTCGGCGAGGAACTTACACCGAAGTCTCTGGGTGCGCTTCTTGCACACTTTGAGAACAAGATCATGTTCCAGGGCTTTGTATGGAACCTGAACAGCTTTGACCAGGAGGGTGTACAGCTTGGTAAGGTTCTTGCAAAACGTGTTCTCGCTCATGATACAGACGGAGCACTGAAAGTTTACAGTGATCTTCTTGACATCTGATAAACAGATAGGTACCGTCCCGGAAAATGTTTTTTCGGGACGGTTTTTCTGTATATATGACCTTAACCGGGAAAGGAAATCTTAGATATGCAGCAGATAAAAATGATCGGTCTTGATCTGGACGGAACTCTTCTGAATACAAAAAAAGAACTCACAGAAAATACCAGACGTGTTCTCAGGGAAGCTATTGATGCAGGTATCCTTGTTCTGATGGCTACCGGCCGGCCATATACCGGCATTCCCGCGGAACTGAGAAATTTTCCGGGAATTCACTACGCTCTCACCTCCAACGGAGCCAGAGTCCTTGATACAGACCATAATAAACTTCTTATCGAGCAGCTTCTTCCTATGGAAAGTGCAAAAAAAGCTCTCCGTATCTTTGAAAAATATGATACTTTAAGTGAGATCTATTTTGACGGCCAGGGATATGCAGATGCTGCCAAGCTTGATAATGTAGGAAAATACCATCACGACCCCAATATGTGGAATTATGTCCGTACTACCCGTATCGCAGTTCCGGACATCCGGGATGTCATTACAAAAGAAAACAGAAGCATGGATAAAGTCCAGGCGCTTTTTGCAGACATGGAGGAACGTGCCGCTGCCTGGAAGGAATTAAGTGAACTTAAGGAGCTGGAGCTTGTAGGCTCCTTAAGCTACAATATTGAGATCAACGCCGCCGGCGTCAACAAAGGAACCGCTCTTGTTGCTCTTGGCGAAATGCTGGGAATCCCAAGGGAATCCATTATGGCATGCGGAGACGGTGACAACGATGTCCATCTTCTGCAGGAAGTCGGTTTTGGCGTAGCCATGGCCAATGCACAGCCCCAGGTAAAAGAAGCAGCCGATTATATTACTGCTTCCAATGACGAAGACGGCGTAGCACGCGCCATTGAAAAATATGCGCTGCACCGATGAGATATTCTATTATGTATAACCAAAAGGAACCGGCAGTTTTTACGCTGTCGATTCCTTTTTTAGAATGGGATTGAATGGCGGAGCATTCATATTCGATCAATATTCATAGTTTCCTGCCGGCTGTTTGATCCTGGTAAGAAGATCATGCCAGGACTGATCCCAACCTGAAGCTGCCTCACATCACCTTTATTCATATTTAAGGTGGTGGCACTTAAAGATGGTTTCGGCACCGGTGTAGGTGTCGGCTTCGGCTTCTGCGCTGCTTTTACTGTAACCTTACAGTTAAATTTCTTCGTATTTGCCTTCGCTGTGATCACTGCTGTTCCTTTTTTCACTGCGGTGATCTTTCCTTTGGAATCCACACGTGCGATCTTAGGATTGGAAGAAGAGTATTTCACCTGTTCTGTTCAGTTTTGGTGCGGCGCTGACAGTCACACTTCCGAATGCCATCGTAAAAATAAGGCTGATCATAAGCACAAAACACAACAGATTTTTTTCTTTTTCATTCTGATTTCCCCCTTTCCGGTAAAACGTATATTTACGTCATATATTGCTTTAACCACATTTTAGAGGAAATCCCTGATAAAAACACTAGCACTTATGATAGTATCCTTGCAAATATGATCATTTATATTCTTTCATTGCCCATACCAAGGCTTATTATCAGGAAACAAAAATAAAACAGGACTGATTTTTGATACAGATACTTGAATTCAAAAGTTTCATCTGTTTAAAAATCAGTCCTGTTATATAAAAAATATTATGGTTAATCTGTAACGCCAGACAGATGATCAAGACACGCTATCTGCTCATAATGATACAGTCACGTAACATCGCCAGCGCATGCGCTGTAGTCTGCTCGCGGATCCGCGTGCGGTTTCCTGTGAAATGGAATTCTTTGGCAATGGCCTTGCCCTTATAGCAGCAGCCCATAAATACAGTACCAACCGGAGTTTCCTTTGTTCCGCCTCCCGGTCCTGCCAGACCCGTCACGGAAATACTGATATCTGCTCCGGATGCTTTGCAGGCACCCTTTGCCATTTCTCTGGCACATTTGGCGGAAACTGCCCCCTGCTCCTTCAGAGTACGCTTCTTCACTCCCAGACATTTATGCTTGGCCTTGTTACTGTAAGTCACAAAGCCATAGCCAAACACCTCCGACGCACCGGATACATTGACAATGCGCTGGGCGATCATACCGCCGGTGAGCGATTCCGCCAGGGATAGCTTCAAATCTTTTTCTTTCAGAAGATCGATCACTGCTTCCTCAAGTGTCTTACTCTCATCTGTGGCAAAAACATTCTTTCCAAAACGCTTCTTCAGCTCCTTGACAACCGGTTTGATCAGCTTTCTGCAGACCTTTTCATTCTCTGCGCTTGCTGTCACACGAAGATGCACTTCACCGGTTTTGGCATAAGGTGCAATGGTAGGATTAGTCTGACTTTCGATCAGATCCTGGATCTCCTCTGCTACCTGACTCTCACCGATCCCGCTGATCTTCACCATCTGGGATATAATGATCTCCGGCTGGTTTTTCTGCAGATACGGGACAACGTACTCCTCGAACATGGGCTTCAGTTCATTGGGAGGGCCCGGAAGAAGGATTGCGGTTTTTCCTTTTTTCTCAAGGATCAGTCCCGGAGCAGTTCCGTTATGATTGTCAAGAACAATGGCTCCCTCAGGGACCATGGCCTGTTTATAGTTGTTCTTCGTGATACGTCTCTGAGGATTGTTTTTCTCATATTCCTTCAGATATTTATCGATCAGTTTCCTTGAGTGGGAATCTTCCTTAAGCGGCATTCCCATCAGATCCGCAGTTACTTCCTTGGTGATATCATCCTCTGTTGGTCCAAGGCCTCCGGTGAGGATCACAACATCAGAACGGTCCAGTGCGGTACGGATCACGTCACGCATACGGCCTTCATTATCACCTACTACATCCTGATAGTAAACACTTAACCCAAGCAGGGCGCATTTTTCAGAAAGATAGGCACTGTTGGTATTTACGATATTTCCAAGAAGGATCTCGGTTCCTACGGATATCAGTTCTGTGATCATGAAAAGAAACTCCTTTCGTATACTTTGATCCCTACTCCTGCATGGAAAGGACCTTTCTGTTCTGCATGATATAAGTCAGCAGGGAGATAATGGTCAGTGCAACAGACAGCCAGATAAATATCTGTGTCAGCACTGCAAAAACACCTCCGAAATCCAGCATCAGAAGTATGATCATGATCATCTGGGAAACGGTTTTAAATTTTCCCCAGTAGTTTGCGGCAATGACAATTCCGTTCTCAGCTGCGATCAGACGGAAACCACTGATGATAAATTCCCGTCCGATGATAATGATCACAACCCATGCCGGAAGCTTGTCAACCTCGATCATACAGATCATGGCAGAGCATACCAGAAGCTTGTCAGCCAGCGGGTCCATAAATTTTCCAAAATTGGTTATCAGGTTATATTTTCTGGCAAGATGACCGTCAAACCAATCTGTCACACTTGCTGCGACAAAAATCGCTAGACAGATCCAGCGGTTTGCTTCTCCTCCCCATCCTGTCAGTAAGAAAACTACAAGAAATGGTACAAGTATCATTCTTGCAACTGTAAGTTTATTCGGTGTATTCATCGCTCAGCACTCCTATCAAATCATACTCAAGCGCACCTGTCACACGTACCTTTGCAAAATCACCTGTCATAAGCAGTTCGCCTGTCTGAACGAAAATATATCCGTCAACCTTCGGTGCATCCCCATAGGTACGTCCGATATAGGCACTTTCATCTGCAACTTTTCCCTCGATCATAACAAGAAGTTCCTGTCCGATACGATCCTGACCTCTGTCGTAAGAGATTTCCTGCTGAAGTTCCATCAGCTCGTCTCTGCGTTCTTCCTTCACTTCTTCCGGAACCTGGTCTGCCATCTCTGCTGCCGGGGTATTCTCCTCCGGAGAGTAAGTGAAGACACCAAGGCGATCAAATTCCATCTCATCTACGAATTCCTTCAGTTCTTCATGGTCTTCCTCCGTCTCACCCGGAAATCCGGTGATCAGAGTTGTACGCAGCACGATATCCGGAATCTCCCTGCGGAGCTTTCCGACAATATCGATCAGTTCCTGTTTGGAAGTACGGCGGCCCATTCTCTTAAGAATACGGTCCGATGCGTGCTGGATCGGAATATCCAGATAATGACAGATCTTCTTCTCATCACGAATGGTTTCGATCAGTTCATCGTAAATCTCCTCCGGATAACAGTAAAGGATGCGGATCCAACGGATACCTCTGATCTCACAGAGCTTCTTTAAAAGAATGTGAAGAGATTTTTTGCCATAAAGATCTCTTCCGTAAACGGTGGTCTCCTGTGCTACCAGGATCAGTTCTTTCACTCCCTGTTCAGCCATATCCTCTGCCTGGGCAATGAGGCGCTCCATCGGAACGCTTCGAAATTTACCTCTGAGTTTCGGGATGATACAGTAGGTGCAGTGCTTATCACAGCCTTCTGCGATCTTCAGATAACCGAAATGTCCGCCAGTAGTAAGGACACGTTTGCTTCCTGTGTCCGGAAGATAGTCAATATCACGGAATTCTTCGAAATGATTTCCGGCTACTGCTTCTTCCAGAGCCTTTACGATGTCGCCGTAGGATGTAGTTCCAAGAACAGCATCGACCTCCGGAACCTCCTCAATGATCTCTTTCTGGTATCGCTGTGCCATACAGCCGGTAACGATCAGTGCATGGCAGCTTCCTGTTTTTTTGTACTCTGCCATTTCAAGAATGGTTTCCACACTCTCTTCCTTGGCATCCTTGATGAAACAGCAGGTATTGATCACGATTGCATCTGCCTGCGTTTCATCGTCTGTGATCTCATGACCTCCGGCTGTAAGAAGTCCCAGCATTTCTTCGGAATCCGCCAGGTTCTTGTCACAGCCAAGAGAGATGAATAATATTTTCATAAAATTACTCCGCTTCTGTCTGAGCTGCTTCTGCAGTCTCAGTGCCTTCTGCGGTCTCGCCCTCTGCTGCCTCAAGAGCCTCCTTTTCAGCTTCAAGAGCCTCCAGCTCTTCCTCTTCTTCCTGCCCGGGAAGGATCTTTACCTTACCCTTGTAGAGCTCATCAATGGCAACGGAAAGCGGTTTCTTTCCTGCTGCACCCGGTACAAGCGGCTCTGCTCCTGCGATCAGCTGGCGGGCACGTTTGCTTGCTGCAAGTACAAGAGAATAACGGCTGTTCAGCACGAGAGCCTCATCGTCGTCCTCGTTGTTTGTGTTGATAGCCTCAATTAATTCTGAATAAGATGGATGTATCATATCTTTTCTCCCTTCTGTAACGGCAGGGCCGTATTTAACTTATTAATTGGTATTTATAAAAAAGCTTCCGCTTCTTTCTGGATCCTGGATACAAAATCATGATTCCTGGATGTACGCATGCGCTCACACCGGATGGTCTCATGAAGTGTATCAACACATTCCTCCAGATCATCATTGATCAGGAGATAATCATATTTATCCATTCCTCTGGATTCTTCAACCGCTCTTCTGAGACGCCCGTTGATCACATCCAGAGTCTCTGTTCCGCGACCTACCAGACGGTTCTTAAGCTCCTCCATAGACGGCGGACATACAAATACCAGCAGTGTATCCGGAAACTTCTCACGGATCTTCATGGCACCCTGGATCTCGATCTCAAGAATCACATCTTTCCCTGCGGAAAGCTGCTCCTCTACATATTTGCGGGGTGTGCCATAATAATTCTCCACATACTGTGCATACTCGATCAGTCCGTCTTCCCGGATCAGCTGTTCAAATTCTTCTTTTGTGCGGAAGAAATAAGCCTCTCCGTCCTTCTCGCCCGGTCTTGGATTTCTGGTAGTAACAGAAACAGATAATGCATAATTGTCATATTTTTCCATCAGACGTTTCATGACAGTACCTTTTCCGGAACCGGAAAAGCCCGAAACAACAACTAAAATTCCCTTACTCATTTCCTTCCTCCCTCGTTTCTTCTCCATACGCTTCCGAAAATCTCCTGGCAATGGTTTCCGGCTGCAGAGCGGAAAGCACAAGATAATCATCGGAAGTAACGATCACTGCTTTTGTTTTTCTTCCCTGTGTGGCATCAATCAGGGTGCGGGTTCCCTTGACACTCTGTATCATGCGCTTCACAGGAGCGGCATCCGGACTTACCACAGCCACGATCTTGCGTGAATTGACAACATTTCCAAAGCCTACATTAATGAGTTTCGCCATTTACGCTCTCCCTTTCTGTCTGTGTACAGCCTGTTTCCTGTCCGGTTACTCGATATTCTGGATCTGCTCACGGATCTTCTCGATCTCTGTCTTCAGATCGATAGCCGCGTTGGATACGGTAAGATCATTGGATTTAGACAGGATGGTGTTCGCCTCACGGTTCATCTCCTGTGCCATGAAATCCATCTTACGTCCCACGCCCTCGTCCTCATCCAGGATCTTTCTCATTCCGTGGATGTGGCTTCGAAGACGTACCGTCTCCTCATCATTGCAGATCTTATCTGAAAAAAGTATCACCTCTGCGGCGATCCTGGAATCATCGATCTGGTTATCTTCAAGAAGCTCATGCATCTTGGTTTCCAGTTTCTCCCGATAAGCCTTCACTACTTCCGGAGAACGTTTTTCCACTACATCGACCTTTGCTTCCAGTCCGTCCAGCTTCCCAAGAAGATCCTGTTTCAGATTAGCACCCTCACGCTGGCGGGTCTCCACAAATTTCCGACAGGCCTCATGAAGCGGACCCTCCAGAAAATTCCAGAGCTCTTCCTCATCCGGAGCCTGCTCTTCCATTGTAAACACATCCGGATATCTGGAAAGTGTGGAAACACGGATATCATTCTCAATCCCCAGTTCCTCACTCATCTGGTTCAAATAGCCCAGATATTCCCTTGCCAGCTCTGCATTGTACTTCAGAGCCATTCCGCCCATTGTATAGTCTTCGTAGGTGATGAACACATCAACTTTGCCGCGGCGGATATAAGTCTTCATCACATTTCGGATCTCTCCCTCAAAATAGCTGAGTCTTTTCGGCATTTTGATGTTCAGATCCAGATATCTGTGATTGACGGATTTCAGTTCAACAGAAACCTTACGTTCTCTGGAAACTGCTTCTGCCCTGCCAAAGCCGGTCATACTTTTTATCATGTTATCCTCCAATACTGCCTCTTAAGTTTATCAGCTGCTGATAAATGCAGCCAATGATTGCATACGGATTTATTATAGTTCATTCCAAAACCCTAGTCAAACTCTTTTTTTACTGTTATAATGATCGATGTTGAAATGAGTTGCTGTGAACGGAGTGAACAGCAACTGAAATGGAGGTAAAATCATGGCATTTGACGGAATTACAGTTTCTGCTCTCGTGGCAGAGATTGATGATAATTTAAAAGGCGGACGTATCAATAAAATCGCCCAGCCGGAAAACGATGAACTTTTGATCACAGGAAAAGGCGCAAATGGACAGAAACGTCTTCTCTTAAGTGCAAGCGCATCCCTTCCTCTGATCTATTTTACAGATAAGAACCGTATCAGTCCTTTAACTGCACCGAACTTCTGCATGCTTCTCAGAAAGCACATCGGAAGCGCCCGTATCCTTGATGTGAAGCAGCCTGGAATGGAGCGTGTGGTGGAATTTGAGCTGGAGCATCTTAATGAGCTGGGGGATCCCTGCAGAAAGCGTCTGATCATGGAGCTGATGGGCAAGCACAGCAACATCATCTTCTGTGACGAAAAAGGAATGATCCTGGACAGCATCAAGCATGTCTCTTCCCATATGAGCTCTGTCCGTGAGGTTCTTCCCGGAAGAGAATATTTCATTCCCAATACCAGGGATAAAGAAAATCCGCTGACTGTTTCCGAGGAGGAGTTCACACAGCACATCTGTAAAAAACCTGTGAATATTTCCAAGGCACTTTACACTTCACTCACAGGTATGAGCCCGGTAATGGCTGAGGAGATCTGCTACCGTGCATCCATTGACGGAAGCGATGCAGCACAGTCCCTGGATGAGACAGCCTGCACCCATCTTTATCATACCTTTCTCCGCCTTATGGAGCAGATCCGGAACAGAGAATTCACCCCGAATATTGTCTACCGCGGAGAGGAGCCTGTGGAATACGGTGTCTTTCCTTATCAGCAGTTTGGCAGTGAATACCGCAGCGAAACCTTTGACAGTGTTTCTGTTATGCTGGAGACTTATTATGCTACCAAGAGTCTGTTGACACGCATCCACCAGAAATCCTCCGATCTTCGCCGTGTAGTACAGACCGCTCTGGAACGTAACCGAAAAAAATACAACATCCAGAAAAAGCAGCTGAATGATACTGCAAAAAAAGATAAATTCAAGGTCTACGGTGAACTGATCAACACCTACGGATACGGGCTTGAGGAAGGCTGCAGATCCTTTAAGGCACTGAACTATTACACCAATGAGGAGATCACTATTCCTCTTGACCCGACACTGACACCGGCACAGAATTCCAAGAAATATTTTGATAAATACGGAAAGCTGAAGCGTACAGAGGAAGCCGTCACAGAACAGATCGCAGATACGGAAAGTGAGATCTCTCATCTGGAATCTATCTCCAATGCTCTGGATATCGCCAGATCCGAAAGTGACCTTTCCCAGATCAAGGAAGAGCTCACTGAGTACGGCTATATCAAACGCCACTACACTAACAAAAAAGGCCAGAAAGCCCAGCCAAAATCCAAACCGCTCCACTACATATCCAGTGACGGTTTTGATATCTATGTGGGAAAAAACAATTTCCAGAATGATGAGCTGACTTTCAAGTTTGCAACCGGAAATGACTGGTGGTTCCATGCAAAGAAGATGGCTGGTTCCCATGTGATCGTCCGCACTAAAGATGGTGAACTTCCGGACCGTACCTTCGAAGAAGCAGGACGCCTGGCAGCCTGGTACTCCAAAGGGCACTCTGCTCCCAAGGTAGAGATCGATTATATCCAGAAAAAACATGTAAAAAAACCTGCCGGTGCAAAACCCGGTTTCGTTGTTTATTACACCAATTATTCTCTCATGGCTTCTCCGGATATTTCGGATCTGAAAGAGGTCACGGAGTAAACTAAAAAAACCTTCCTGTGTTCTCGTATTTCTCCAAGACAGGATACCTGTATCTCTGCAAGTATCTGTCCTGAGAAATTTTTCTGTAAACACAGGAAGGTTTTTTATGTTTTCAGTGGACATTCGCACTCCGCTTCGTTATATGCTCATGAACAAAAATCACAAAACGATTTTGTTCAGATCTCCAGTTTTTTCTCCACTGCCGGTGCAATGGATGTATCTGCTTTATGATACGGGATCAGTGTGGACTGCAACGCATGATACAGATCGGATTTTCCCGGCCATACAGTTTCCTTCAGATGATTTGTCTCATCCAGTTGGTGAAACCAGGAACCGTTTTCGTGATCCATGACCACTTCATCCAGGTACTTCATAAACTCAGCATAATCTTTCGCATATTTCTCCTTACCGGTCACATGATAAAGAACTGCAGAGGTATTGATCGCTTCTGCAAGAGTCCAGTGCATACGGTCACGTACCACCGGTTTGCCATTCCAATCTGTCGTGTATACAATTCCCGGTGCACCATCTGCATTCCAGCCGTCTTTTATTGCTGTTGTGTAAAGTTTCTCTGCTGCCTGGAGATATTTTTCCAGTTTTTCTTTCTCTTCTCCGCAGTTTGCAAGTGCCCACTGTGTGATCAGTCTTGCCCATTCGATTCCATGGCCCGGTGTCGCTCCATATGGCTTGAACGGATCATCCGGACGGTCACGGTTGCAGTCAAGATCTGCCACCCATTCCTTCGTAAAATGTTCCGGAATCCTCCAGCTATTATCTTCTGCCCATCCAATTACATGATCAATGATCCTGCCTGCACGGATATGATATTTCTTATCTCCAATAACATCTCCAGCTGCCAGAAAAGCCTCTACCGTGTGCATATTGGCATTTAATCCACGGTAATCATCCAGCACGGTAAATTCCGTATTCCAGGTATCGCAGGCCAGCCCCTCCTCTTCATTCCAGAAATACTGATCATAAACAGCCAGAGCCTCCTCAAGGAGTTCCTCCGCCCCGGACCTTCCGGCTGTCAGTGCGGAAGATGCAGCTAGGATCACAAATGCATGGGCATAACACTGTTTATTGGGCACAATATCTCCTTCCGGTGTTACACCTGCATACCAGCCACCGTTTTTTTCATCGTGAAGCTCTCCCCTCAGACCTTTCAATGCCGCATCCGCAAGTTCTCCGCTTCCCTCATGGCCAAGCATCAGACCCAGACTGTATACATGAGCCATACGACAGGTGATCCAGGTTTCCCGGTTTCTGTCCTTCCATGGTGTTCCGTCGTCCCCCAGATAATAGGAACCTCCATTCGGTGAAGGAAACCGATGTCCGAAATTCAAAAGATCCTCACAGGATGCTTTCAGGAATTCCCGGTTTTCTTTTGTGTTAATCTCATATTTGCTGTTCATTTCAACCACCCCATCTGTTTTTCTTTAGGATATCATTCTTTTTGGGGAACTTCAATTCTTTTAGATTATTCTGGCAGACTAATAAAAAAGGAGAATGCCACATACGCATTCTCCTCATATTCAGACTTCTTAATTCCATTACCGCAGCGGTCGCAGACAGCCCTGTATTAATCTTCAAAACAGGTGATCACATAACGGTCACTTTCTGTGATCACATCGGAAACATTATCCCTGTCCCAGATCGCATCACTGATGATATCTTTCAGCTTATCATCCATAACGATATTAAAATTCTCCTCGATCACCTGAAACGGAACTCCCTCATTCTTCTGTGCATACTCCATGATAAAATCAAGAATCTTCTCTTCCATACTTCAAAATCTGCCTTTCTGTAAATACTAACGTTTAATATATTACATCAGATTTCCGCAGATGTCCAGATATTTTCCAGACATGTCCATGCGGTATTCCATAGGATATTATGCCAGTATACACACGCCCTTTCATATTTCGCTCTATATCAGAATCTGGTATGCCGGTTCACATATTTTGCTTTATATTTTGAGTACACAATGGTCTGGTCCTTATAAAGGCCATAATACCCCGATGCCGCATAGCTGATAGATACTGCGATCAGATAGAAGGATACTCCTTTAAATCCAAACATTTCAAAAGCAATCAGGATCGAAGTGATCGGACAGTTGGTCACACCGCAGAAAACTGCTGCCATTCCGCAGGCTGCACAGATTGACGGAGAAATTCCCATGAGATTACCCATCACACAGCCAAAGGTGGCTCCGATGCAGAAAGAAGGTACGATCTCTCCCCCACGGAATCCTGCACGCATAGTCAGTGCAGTAAGCACCATTTTCCAGAAAAAGGCGAAAGTACCCGCCTGTCCGTTTTCCACCGCTTTTTCAATAAGCTCCGCACCAGCGCCCATATATTCATCTGTTCTCAGAATAAAGGTGACAACAATGACCAGGCAGGCACCCACTGCAACCCTGACATATTTATTCTTAAACCATCTGCCATAAAGTCCTGCTGCACCATTCAGGGCAATACAGAACATAATGCTGACAACTGCACAGCCCAGAGCGATCACTCCCATTTTCAGGCCAGTTTCCACAGTCAGTGCCGGAATATCTGTCACATGAAAACTTTCCGGCGTGACTCCCATTCCGGCTGCAAATCCGGAAGCGACCAGTGACGCGATCATACATGGCATCAGTGCCGCATAGTACATCACTCCCACACTAACCACTTCCAGCGCAAAAACTGCCGCTGCCATCGGTGTTCCAAACAATGCGGAAAACGCCGCGCTCATGCCGCACATGACAATTACATGACGGTCCTCCTCGTCCAGATGGATCCATCTTCCAAGCTGGTTGGCAATACTTCCTCCAAGCTGGATCGCTGCTCCCTCACGTCCCGCAGAACCACCGGTAAGATGAGTCAGTGCCGTTGTGATAAAGATCAGTGGTGCAGAAAGGATCGGCACATTATCTCTGGAACGCACGGTAGAAAGAACCTGATTGGTCCCTCCATCCTCTTTTCCAAGCTTCTCATACAAAAATACAATGACAAGGCCGGATAACGGAAGCAAAAGAAAAATCCATTCATGAGCCTTCCGGTAACCGGTTACTGCCTTCAACGTAAAAGAAAACAGTGTGCTGGCAGCTCCTACGATACATCCTGTAATGACAGCAAGAACCAGCCACTTGATCAGATTTGACATATCCCGGCTGATTCTTGCACTGTAATAATATAAATGTTCCTTTAATCTTTTGTTATGATCTATCCCCATGTTCTTTCCCTTCTTTTCTTTACTGTCTGCATTATACTACATTTTTCCTCTCAGTAAAAGCAGGAAGAGAAAGCCCTGTTATTTTTTCTTCCGGGAAATATGCCTGTGTATCAGGATCGAGAATACACTGATCATCACAAGAAGCACTGCGGAGAGCCAGAATGCCGGAGACTTCGGATTTTTGATATTTGCTCCAAATATTGTAGCGAGAATAACTCCCGGCAGCGTTCCAAGCATGCCACCTGCCATATAGGTTTCAAATGGGATCTTTTCAGCTCCGAGAAACAGACTCACAGCATCTCCCGGTAAAAAGTTCAATGTCCGCATAAAAAATGAAATATACAGGGAATTTCCGTTCTGGTAATCTACTACTGTTCTCAGCTTCGGATATTTAGCTGTAAGACTTTCCACCATGGATGCACCTGAGAAGCGTCCCATCCAATATGGAAGTGCCAATGTGACTGCTCTTCCCAGAAAGTTCACCAGAAGTGCTGTTCCTGTAGAAAACAGATGCCCTACAGCAAGCTGCAGGATCGCAATTGGAAATATAAAAGAAATACTTTTCACTGCATAAAGCCCAAGCATAAGTAATGCAGCCTTAACAGGTTCCTCCGGTGTATAGCTTAAGATCCTTCTCACAGACAGATCCTCTCTATAACGGATACAGAAAAGGAGAAATACAAGAAAGAGCACCACCGGCAGATATTTTCTGATGTTATCAATCATTTTTTTCATGGTCTGATCCCTCCGTTTTCAAAAAAAGAGCACCGGCACCTGTTTCCGGTACCGTGCTCTTTCATAAGTTCTGCTTTTTTAAGTTTCAGGATCAGCAGCCTTTCTTCGCTGCCTTTCTCTCCTGGTCTTCCTTCCACATTTCCTCTGCTACCGGCTTCCAGTTTTCAGCATACCGGTCACATTTCGCACAGAGATGCTCCGCACTCTCCGGTGACTGAAGATCTGTGGAATGTGCTCCGGATTTTTCTACCATTTCTCTCAGCTTCTGCGGATTTTCAAGCATCGGGCATGGACGGTACATATTGTCATTAAACGGCTGTCCGTCATGATATGCCATCATCATCGGAGACTGCAGTGCTTCCAGAAGTGTTTTTTCGCGGATATTGGAATCAGAATAATGGATAAACACACATGGATCGATATCGCCGTTTGCATTGATATGCAGATAGCGACGGCCGCCTGCAATACATCCTCCCACAAACTCTGCATCATTCTGGAAATCCATGGCAAACAACGGCTTTGTTGCACGGTATCTACGGATACGCTCATAAGTTTCTCTTCTCTGTTCAGGTGTTGGGAGCAGCTCCGGTGCAGCATCATTTCCAACCGGCATGTAATGGAAATACCAGATAAAGTACGCTCCAAGATCGATCAGGCTGTCATAAAACTCCTCAGATGTAATGGATGCAAAATTCGCACTTGTGTAACATGCGGAGATACCAAAAACAAGCTTCTTTTCTCTGAGGAGATTAATTGCCCTGATAACCTTCTGGTATACACCATTTCCTCTTCTGCCATCTGTTGCAGTCTCAAATCCTTCCAGTGAAATCGCAGGAACAAAGTTTCCTACCCGAAGCATATCATTTGCAAAATCCTCATCGATCAGTGTTGCATTTGTGAAAGAAAGGAAGATACAGTCATTATGCTTCTCGCAAAGACGGATCAGATCTTTTTTTCTTACAAGAGGTTCTCCTCCTGTATAAATATACATATAAACACCAAGCTCTTTACCCTGGCGGATAATATCATCGATCTCATCATAAGTGAGGTTCAGCTTGTTTCCATACTCTGCTGCCCAGCATCCTGTACAGTGCAGATTACAGGCACTTGTAGGATCAAGAAGGATCGCCCACGGAATATTACAGCCATATTTTTTACGGCATTCATCCTGTCTCGGCCAGCCTGCAAGGTTTGCATTGATAAAGAAGTTTGCAGCCAGAGTTTTCATAACATGTGGATCAATATCAGTTACCAATCTATGAATAAATGGATAATACGGATGTTCCGGATTGGAAATGGCTTCGCGGATCATCGCTCTCTGTGTAGGAAATCCACCACCGGAAAATTTATCTGCCCAGTCCATGATCTTGATAAAATTCTTATCCGGATCTTTGTAAACATAGTTGAATGCCTGTTCAAGTCCGAATTTCTTAAGTGTATTCATTGCGCTCATACTATCTCTCTCCTTATTTCTCTCAATATGTAGATATGCAGATACAGCTAAACGGACATCCTCATTCCGTCACACTGCATTTTGAGCAGCAAAGCCATCTCTCGGTCTTTGCCTGACTCATGGTGTTACTGTACGTTTTTTTCATTTGAATAACAATAGACAATATAATTGGTATGACCAAAAATTAGGCAAATCTGTTAAAATGCCTAAATATTATTAACATCTTCGCTAAATAACATTTGTTATTTTTGTGCATACTTACTGTTTTCATGATGTTTCTCCACAAAAAAACACCCTGGCAAAGGCAGAAAAAATATTCCGCCCTGCTTCGGGTGTTTTTAATATATCTTATTTCTTTACTACGATATTGATGATCTTCTTCGGTACATAGATCTCTTTGATGATATTTCCGGAGATCTTATCTGCAACTGCCTTCTTTCCTTCGGCAATCGCATCTTCTTTGGATATCTCTGCCGGAATACTGATAACAGCCTTGGTCTTGCCGTTGATCTGAACCGGAACCTCGATCTCATCATCCTTCATAAGCTCCTCATCGTGAGCCGGCCACTGTGCATGGAAAATGGAATCCTCATGACCAAGCTTCTCCCAGATCTCCTCTGCAATATGAGGAACAAATGGCGCAAGAAGAATGGTAACTGTCTCGATGGTTTCTTTGTCAACAGCACCGTCATTCTGCTTTGCGATAGCGATCAGCTTGTTTGTGTATTCCATAAATCCGGACACTACAGTATTCAGGCTGAATGCTTCAAGTCTGCTGGTGATATCATACACCATCTTATGACGAGTCTTCTCCATCTCCTTGGTAGCCGGGATATCTTTCTCAATGCTGTCAAGAGCCAGTGTCCAGAAACGTTTCAGGAATCTGGATACACCATCGATTCCTCTGTCATCCCATTCTGCATCCAGTTCCGGCGGTCCTACGAACAGCTCATACATACGTAAGGAATCACATCCGTAATCATTTACAAGATCATCCGGTGAAATAACATTTCCTTTGGATTTGCTCATCTTGATTCCGTTTTTGCCTGTGATCATACCCTGGTTGAACAGCTTAACAAACGGCTCATCGAAATCAATAGCTCCGATATCATACAGGAACTTGGTGTAGAATCTGGAGTACAGAAGATGAAGAACAGCATGCTCTACACCACCGATATACATATCTACCGGCAGATATTTATCAGCTTTCTCTTTGGAAACCAGTTCTTTATTATTCTTACTATCTACATAACGGAGGAAATACCAGGAAGATCCTGCCCACTGAGGCATGGTGTTTGTCTCACGTTTTGCAGGAGCACCACAGCACGGGCATGTGGTATTTACCCACTCGTCAATAGCTGCAAGCGGTGACTCTCCGGTTCCTGTCGGCTGGTAGCTTTCTACCTCCGGAAGTCTTAACGGAAGCTGATCCTCCGGTACCGGTACCGCACCGCATTTCGGGCAGTGTACGATCGGGATCGGCTCACCCCAGTAACGCTGACGGGAGAATACCCAGTCTCTCAGTTTATAGTTGACAGTCTTACGTCCAATACCCAGCTTCTCGATGATATGCGGTGCTTCCTTCTTCAGTACGGAAGATTCCATTCCGTTCCACTCACCGGAGTTGATCATGGTTCCGGAAGCCTCTGTGTAAGCTTCTGTCATATTCTGAATTTCTTTACCGTCTTTTGCGATAACCTGGATGATCGGAATATCGAATTTCTTTGCGAACTCAAAGTCACGGTCATCATGAGCAGGTACACACATGATAGCACCTGTACCATAATCTGCCAGAACATAGTCGGAAAGCCAGATCGGAAGCTTTTCGCCATTCAGCGGATTGATCGCATAAGTACCTGTGAACACACCGGTCTTCTCTTTATCCTGAAGACGGTCTACATTGGATTTCATGGAAGCATCAAAGATATATTTCTCTACAGCCTCTCTTGTCTCGTCTGTTGCAAGAGACTTTGCAAGAGCATGCTCCGGTGCAAGTACCATGAATGTTGCTCCATGAAGAGTATCCGGTCTTGTTGTATAGACCGTGATCTTCTCTTCTCTTCCCTCAACCGGGAAATCGACCTCTGCGCCGTAGGATTTGCCGATCCAGTCTGTCTGCATCTTTTTAACCTTCTCCGGCCAGTCCAGTTTATCCAGATCACTTAAAAGTCTGTCTGCATATTTTGTGATGCGGAGCATCCACTGACGGAGGTTCTTTTTGGTAACCGAAGTACCACAACGCTCGCAGCATCCGTTTACAACCTCTTCATTTGCAAGACCTGTCTTACAGGAAGGGCACCAGTTGATCGGGAACTCCTTCTCATATGCAAGACCTTCTTTGAACATTTTTACAAAGATCCACTGTGTCCATTTATAGAATTCCGGATCTGTTGTGTTAACCTCCATATCCCAGTCATAGATTGCTGCGATATCGTTGATCTGACGTTTGATATTTTTGATGTTTGCTGCTGTAGATACTGCCGGATGAACACCCATCTTGATAGCATAGTTCTCAGCCGGGAGACCAAAAGCGTCCCATCCCATCGGGTGGATCAGGTAATAACCCTGGAGCATTTTATAGCGGCTCCATACATCAGAGATCACATAGCCTCTCCAATGTCCTACATGAAGACCGTTTCCGGACGGATACGGGAACATATCCAGACAGTAGTATTTCGGTTTCTTGCCATCATTGACATTTACCGGCTTTTTCTCCCAGTTTGTGCGCCATTTCGCTTCGATGGCTCTATGGTTATAAGGTGCAGCCATTTTTTTATTCCTCCTGACAAATTACTCAGTATTAATACTTTAATGCTTTCACACACTGCTATTAATTTTAACTACTTATGATGTATTTGTCAAACAAAAATCCAAAAACAGCCCTTTTCCATCAAAATATACATGAACCTGCAATCCTGGCCTGGTTTAGTTGACGCTTCTTTTTTCACATGATATAATTTCCTGCATGTATTTTCCTATATTATACATACATATTTATCTTAGGAGGGAACGCATAAATGAAATCTTTTTATTCCTGGTACCGGAAGCATATTACCGGTGCGATCTTTACAGGACTGATCCTGGGTATTCTCACAGGGCTTTTCCTGGCCGGACGGTTTGAACCTGTCCTCACTGTGACCAGTCTGATCGGAAGTATCTACATGAACGCCCTGAACATGATGATCTTTCCCATGGTCTTCTGTTCCATTGTCATTGGGATCTGTTCCATCGGAAACGCACGTACTACCGGCAAGATCACTGCAGCATCCATGATCTATTTTCTCTGCACAACGGCACTTGCCAGCCTGTGCGGACTGATCATCCCGAGACTGATCCATCTCGGAGAGGGAGTCAAATTTGAGATGGCAACGGCAGACATCCAGGCTACAGAAATGAGCAGTATCCTTGATACCCTGAAAAACCTGATCCCTTCCAACCCAATCGCCGCATTTGCTGACGGAAACATGCTCCAGGTTCTGGTGTTTGCCCTGATCATCGGTTTCACACTGATCGCAGTCGGTGAAAAAGGAACTCCATTCCTGAATCTGATTGATTCCGTCAATGAAGTATGCCTGAAGATCATCACAACCATCATGTACTTTACACCCATCGGTGTTTTCTGTACCATCGTACCGGTTGTGGAAGCCAACGGAACTGAAACGATCATTTCCCTTGCAACACAGCTTGTTATTCTGTATGTGGCATTCTTTGGCTTCGCTATTGTAGTGTACGGTCTCTCTGTAAAGCTGATCGGCAAACAGAGTCCGCTGAGATTCCTGAAAGCGATCCTGCCGGCAGCACTGAACGCCTTCGGAACCTGCTCAAGCTCCGCAACCATTCCATTAAGCAAGCAGTGTATGGAAGAAGAAATGGGCGTATCCAACCAGATCACCAGCATCGCCATTCCTCTTGGTGCTACCGTTAATATGGATGCTGTATCTATCCTGATGTCCTTTATGATCATGTTCTTTGCAAACGCCTGCGGGATCCATGTAAGTATTCCTCTTATGATCATTATCCTTCTTGCAAACGTACTGCTTTCCGTTGGTACTCCAGGTGTTCCCGGTGGCGCTATCGCATCTTTCGCAGCACTGGCAACTATGGCCGGACTTCCTGCCGGAGTTCTTGGTGTTTATATCAGCATCAATACCCTCTGTGATATGGGCGCCACCTGCGTCAATGTTATCGGTGACATGGCATGCTGCTCTGTACTGAAAAATGTTATCAAGATTGAGGAAGAAGCATAAACAGATTTTTCTGAAGTGTTATTTAAACAGAACGCAAATTACTTTACATAAGATATTTTATGTAAAGTAACAGCAGAAAAGCCGTAAGATATATGTTTAAGAAACTTTCACATATACTTACGGCTTTTCTGTTTATCAACTGTTCACATCCTGTATTCTTTATAATGTCTAACGTAAATGATGTAACACAGAAATTTATATTTCATTTTGCTGACTTTATTTTTTCAGAACACGGTAATTTTCTTCTCTGTCGTAATCCTTATGGATTCCATCGTCTTCATATAAGGTATACTCCGCACCTTCATATCCGAGAAGCTGCATATTTTTTGTATCCAGAGCTGCCACATATTCCGCTGCTTCTGCAACCGGAATACATTTCCCCTTCCGGATAAACAGCGGGATCTCATTCAGTGCCACTTCCACATAATGTACACCTTTTTCCAGGATCTCCTCTGCAATGGTTCCGTCCGGAAGGAATTTCACAAATTTCATCTCCTCCGGAAGATATACATAACGGCCTCTTGCGTTCTGTTCATAAACCGGAGCGATCATGATCTCATTTCCAAGAAGCAGCTGATCCTCCACATGTACGGCAATCTTATCCTCCGGGTAAACAAAGCCCAACGGCCGGAAATACATATCATCGTTCAGAGCAGCCTTCATATATTCACTGTAAAGATATGGAATAAGACGATATCTTACACCGATCACATGACGGAAATCTTCCACATTTTCGAACTGGTAGCATTCCTGCTCTCTGGTACCAATCGCTGTATGATCACGCATCAGCGGTGTGAATACTCCAAGCGCCAGGAAACGAAGCAGCAGTTCTCTTGTTGTATCAGCGCCAAATCCGCCCAGATCTGCTCCCGCATACAGGAAACCACACATATTCAGAGATGGCATCATCTTCAGGTTCAAAAGGATATGAGCCCACCAGGATTTATTATCGCCGGTCCAGATTCCTCCGTAGCGATGCATACCAATATAAGATGATCTGGAAAACATCAGAAAACGTTTTTCCGGATCGATCCGTTCAAAAGCCTCCCCTGCTGCTCTGGTCATATTGTAGCCAAACAGGTTATGGACTTTGTCATGGCGGATCTTTCTGCCATTCACATTATGGTAAAATCTCCGATAATCTTCAGGATTGTTTGCTGCATTGCGAAGTGCGCTCTGCATCTTCCAGATATGGATCTTTCCTTCCGTATCTTTTGCAAATTCTCCTGCAAGCTCTTTGACCTCGTTTATTCCCTCTGTGGAATAGAAGATCGCCGGCTCGTTCATATCGTTCCAGAAACCGTCGATTCCCTTCTCGATCAGAAAACGGTATTTGTCACCGAACCATTTTCTGGCATCTTTGTTCAACACATCCGGAAAATGAGTATCACCCGGCCATACAGCAGCTACAAAATCACTGCCGTCCTCTCTCTGGCAGAAGTAGCGGTTTTTGACACCCTCCTCATAAACATCGTATCCCGGCTCTACTTTGACGCCGGCATCGATGATCGGGATCAGACGGATATCCTGATTCTTCAGTTCCTTTACGAATTCCGGAAAATCCTGAAAATTCTCTTCACTTAATGTAAAGTCCTTATAAGACTGCATATAATCGATATCCATATAGATCATATCAATGGGAATATGATTTTCACGATATCCAGCTGCAACCTTCCGGAAATCCTCTTTTGTAGTATAGCCCCATCTGCTCTGGCCAAATCCAAAGGCAAATTTCGGCGGGATATAGCTTCTTCCGATCACATGACGGAACTGCTTTACAATATCATAGGGACTCTCCCCTTCGATCACATAAAGCTTCAGGTCTGCATTTTCGCAGGTTACCTTCATGGTATCCATTCTGGTATAGCCAATGTCAAAGGTGATCGCTGCCGGATAGTCAAAAAACATTCCAAAGGTTTCTTTTCCGGACACAATGATAAGATTATGTGCACCGTACAGGGAATGTTTATCCTCTGTATGCTCCGGATCATCGGTACAGTTACTGGTGTAAATGAATCCTCTCTTGTTGATACCGCGGTTGGATTCTCCCAATCCATAAACGATATCCTCTTCATCCATGATATAAGTAAAAGAAAATCCATCTTCTGCACAGATTTCTCCATATCCTGGCTTTCCTTCTGCTGTCTCAATGTTTTCTGTCAGTGCCTCAGTCTCAAAGGGCTCTCCATATACATATTTTTTTATCATTTTTCCCTCTCCTGTTACAGATTTCTGTAAAGAACAAATGCCTCATAAGGTTTCAGGACCACTTTCTTTCCAAAATCCTTTCTTCCAAGATTTGTGATCAGACATTCTGCATTTTTCTGAAATTCTTCCGGAATTTCCATTTCTGCCACATGCTCACTGAAATTGCAGACTGTGAGAAGCTTCTCTCCCTCAAGAGTTCTGGTATATGCAAAAATCTGATCATGATCTCTGTAAAGTGCCTCGAAAGCACCGTAAACGATCACCGGTTTTTCTTTTCTTAAACGGATCAGCTTCTGATAATAATGGAAAATAGAATCCGGGTCTGAAAGCTGCTGCTTCGCATTGATCTCCTTATAATTGGAGTTTACCCTGATCCATGGCGTTCCCTCCGTAAAGCCGGCCTGATGAGAATCCTCCCACTGCATTGGTGTTCTGGCATTGTCACGTCCTCTCAGCATCAGGCACTTCATCATGTATTCCGGTGTATAAATACCTGCTTCTGTATATTCATGGAAATACTGAATGCTCTCGATATCACGATAATCCTTAAGCTCTGTAAAATAAGCATTGGTCATTCCAAGCTCTTCTCCCTGATAAACATAAGGAGTTCCCTGCATCATATGAAGACAGGTTGCCAGCATCTTGGCTGAAGTTTCCCTGTATGCCGGATTATCATTTCCAAATCTGGAAACACTTCTTGGCTGGTCATGATTTCCAAGAAACAAACTGTTCCATGCTTTTCCCGCAAGCTCTTCCTGCCATTTAATCATAACCTTTTTAAATTCCTGGAAATCGTATTTCTCAGTAGTCCATTTGCCATGTTCTGATCCCTGTCCCTCTACATGCTCAAACTGAAATACCATGTTCAGCTCATTCCTGTCCTCACCTGCATATTTCTGTGCCTCTTCGATAGTCACACCGGAGGTTTCTCCAACTGTCATCACATCATATCGGGATAAAACTTCTCTGTTCATTTCCTGAAGAAACTCATGGATCCTCGGGCCATGGACGCAGTAAGGACCGAAATCACCGTATAATCCTCCGTTCATTTCTCCATCCGGATATGACTGATCCTTGGAGATCATGCTGATCACGTCCATTCGGAAACCGTCGATTCCTTTTTCACACCAGAAATTCATCATATCATAAACTTCCTGACGGACCTTTTCATTTTCCCAGTTCAGATCCGGCTGTTTTCTGGAAAACAGGTGAAGATAATACATCTCTGTCTGAGGATCATACTCCCATGCAGGTCCTCCGAATACACTTCCCCAGTTATTCGGTTCTTTTCCATTCACCGGCTCTCTCCAGATATAGTAATCCCTGTAAGGATTATCTTTGGATTTCCTGCTTTCAATAAACCAGTTGTGTTCGTCGGAAGTATGGTTTACGACCAGATCCATGAGGATCTTAATGCCCCGTTTATGCGCTTCTTCAAGAAGTTTTTCATAATCCTCCATGGTTCCATATTCTTTATAGATCCTACGATAATCGGAAATATCATAGCCATTGTCGTCCTGCGGAGATTCCAGCATGGGTGAGATCCAGAGAACATTTACTCCCAGTTCTTTCAGATAGTCCAGTTTTTCTATAATCCCGGGAATATCACCAATTCCGTCTCCGTTGCTATCCTTAAAACTTCTCGGGTAGATCTGATATACCACGCTTTCTTTCCACCAGCTTTTTTTCATGATAAATGGCCTCCTTTTTCTGTTGATTCTGAAATCAGCATATCCTATCCACCCTTTAAAATCAACAGGTTTCTCGTGAAACTTAAATTACTGCCAAACTTTTCTGTTTTTTTTATGCAGTTTTAACAATAAAGCACTGCTGTACGGCGAAAGAATTCCCACCACATTCCGGAAAGGCGCCAGGAAAAGTCATCACAACATAAAAAAGAGATCCTGCTACTCTTTTACAGAATCTCTCTTTACAAGCCAGACAGGGCTTTTTACATTTTTTTCGGCAGGTTCCTTTCCCTCTGCCATAAGAAGCAGCTTCCGCAGGGCCAGAACTGCTTTCTGATGAATATCCTGATGAATAGTGGTCAGCTTTGGCCTGACGATCTGCGCATAAAAATTATCATCAAAGCCGGTAATGGAAATCTGATCCGGAATCCGGATTCCCTTGTCTGTAAAAAAATTGATGGCCTCCACAGCTGTGTAATCCGAAGAAAATGCCAGAGCCTTTGTCTCCAGAAAATGAGGCAGCAGCTCTTCATATTTTTTCAGTCTGCGCCGGGGTTCCTGGGGAACCACCACATAGCGGGAGCGGCTGCAGAAGCCGCCATTTTTTTCCATAGCCTGTTTGAATCCAAGCCATCTGGCATAATCACTGTCCTGCTCTGTTTCCGCAACAAAAAGTGCCCGGTGGTATCCACAGGAATACAGATATTCCCCGATCTGATATCCGCCGGAATAATCATCCACTCCTACATTCTGAAAGCTATATCCGCCCTTCGGATAGGCATCGATCAATACCATTTTTTTATTCAGCTTTCTGGAAAGCTGGTGATACTGTTCTTCATTATACCCTATAATGATAAGACCTTCCACATTCCAACGGGATGCCATATCTACCACATTATCGATCCGTTCACCGCCAATGAGCATAATATAATAGCCTCTGTTTTCTGCTTCGACCTGCAGCGTTCCTGTGATCTCTCCCACAAAAGAATCCTGCAGAGACTGCATACCATGAATGAAGGAAAAACCAAGAACCACTCCAATGATCCTTGAGCCGTGTCCTGATAGCATCACAGATCCCATGTGGGGAACAGAATTCTGCTCCTTCAGGATCGCCGTGATCCGGTCAATGGTACTCTGTGAAACCCGTTTTGTATTTCCATTGATCACATTAGATACGGTTGTACGACTGACACCTGCCATATCCGCGATATCCTGCAGCCTTATCATTTCATTGAATACTGCATCAGCTCATAATGAAGCTCACAGCCCTCATAGATTTCTGCCGGAAGTAATGCTCTGGCAACCACTTTCAGTTCCTCCTCCGGCTGATCCACACGCTTCAGATGTGCATAATCTCCGTCAATCTGTTCCACGATATAATCACATACTAACATTTTTTTGTCCTCTCTCTTTTCTTTTTGCTCATGCTTCAATAACCTGTATGAGCACAATTCGTTTCTCTGACTGCTTATTTTCAAATGCACCTAAAAACAGGCTACAGCAAATGCTGCAGCCTGTCAACTCTTTATTCTGCCTTAAAGGATCTCTCTGTTTATTCGTCAGCACTGTCAATCTTGCTTGCGCGTGCCGCGATCTCTTTCTCCTGGATATCATTAGGAGCCTGCTCATAGCGTGCAAATTCATAGGAGAAATCTCCGCTTCCACCGGTCATGGAACGAAGGACTGTGGAATAACCATAAATCTCAAGAAGCGGAACATCTGCCTCAATGATGGTATTTCCTTCGTGATCCGGATTCATTCCGAGAACACGACCACGTCTCTTGTTCAGATCTCCCATAACATCACCGGTATATTTATCCGGAACTGTAACCTTCATGGAGATGATCGGCTCAAGAAGTACAGGAGAAGCTTCCATAAAGCCCTTCTTGAAGGCAAGGATAGTTGCCATCTTAAACGCCATCTCAGAAGAATCTACCGGATGATAAGATCCATCGTAAAGGGTTGCCTTCACACCAACGACTGGATATGCAGCCAGAGGTCCCTTCAGAACACATTCCTGAAGTCCCTTCTCAACAGCCGGGAAGTAGTTCTTCGGAACTGCACCACCTACAACTACCTGCTCAAATACATAAGGTGTCTCCAGATCACCAGATGGCTCAAAGCGCATCTTAACGTGGCCATACTGTCCGTGTCCGCCGGACTGTTTCTTATGTTTGCCTTCCACATCTGAATTCTTACGAAGTGTTTCACGGAACGGAACCTTCGGTTTGGAAAGCTCCACATCCACTTTATAGCGCTCCTTCAGCTTGCTGACAACGATATCCAGATGCTGATCACCCATACCGTAGATCAGACTCTGACGGTTTGCACTGTCATTGACAACCTTCAATGTTCTGTCCTCTGTCATCATCTTGGCAAGGGACTGTGCGATCTTATCCTCGTCACCCTTCTTCACTGCCTTAAATCTCTTGTATGTATATGGCGTGGAAAGTATAGCCTTTGGATAAAGGATCGGATTCGCCTTGGTTGCAAGGCTGTCACCGGTCTGTACACTGCCAAGCTTGGCGATGGCACCGATATCCCCTGCAAAAAGCTCCGGAACTTCGATCGGTTTGGAACCTTCCATGACATAAAGCTTGTTTACACGCTCCTCTGTTCCCTTCTCTACATTAAGAAGTGTATCATCGGATTTCAGCACACCGGAGCATACCTTGATCAGAGAATATTTACCAAGGAACGGATCCGCGATGGTCTTAAATACATAGGCAGATTTTGCCTTGGCAAAGTCATAATTGGCCTCAAAGATCTCGTTAGTCTTCTGTGCGATACCATTGCAGGAACGTCCGCTTGGGCTTGGGAAGTAACCGCAGATATCATCCAAAAGGTTAGATACACCGCGAAGGTTCACCGGTGATCCCATGCATACCGGAACAATACTTCCATCCTGTACATTGGTTGCAATAGCTGCGGAAATCTCTGCTACGGAGAAGGTATCTCCCTCGAAATAACGGTCCATAAACTCTTCGCTTGTCTCTGCAACAGACTCCATCAGAGTTTCATGATATTTCTCAAGATATTCTGTCAGATAATCCGGAACCGGGCATTCTTCCTTGCCGGCCTTGTCAATATATCTTCTTCCTGCCTGCTTCACAACATTGACATAACCTACAAACTTACCATCCTCACGGATTGGGAAATGAAGAGGAGCGATTCTCTTGCCGTACAGCTCTGTCAGCTCTTCCACGACCTCACGATAGCTGACATCATCCACGTCCATATCTGTAACAAAGATCATTCGCGGAAGCTTATATTTCTCGCAGAGATTCCATGCTTTCTGTGTTCCTACCTGGACACCGGCCTTACCGGAAACAACGATGATCGCTGCATCTGCGGCGCTGACTGCCTCTTCAACTTCTCCCACAAAATCGAAGTATCCGGGAGTATCCAGTACATTTACCTTCATCTTGTCCCATGGTACCGGGATCAGAGAAGTTGTGATGGAAAAATGTCTCTTTATTTCTTCCTTGTCATAATCGCTGACAGTATTGCCATCCTCAACACGTCCGAGTCTGCTCGTCATACCTGCCAGATAAGCCATTGCCTCAGCCAGTGTTGTTTTGCCTGCGCCACCATGACCTAATAGGACTACATTTCTGATTCGGTCTGTTCTGAAAACGTCCATATGTAATACCTCCCTGTTTGTCTTACTTAATATGTTCACATTTTACTAAATTTCCATGCAAATTTCAAGTATTTTATTCAATTTTGACAACTTTTTTTCAGAAAATTTTTCGCATTACCGTCAATTAATACAGAACAGTCGTCTTTCTTTCAGAATTTCCGGTTTACATACTTTTTCACGGCATCCACAGAACGGTTCAGTACCAGCTCTTCCGGAAAATCCAGTTTGGTCAGAAGGTCTCTGGCAAGATCAAACTCCCCGATCAGAAGGTCAAAATGGGCATCACTGTCCATAACCACAGGTACCCGATATTTTTTGCAGTATTCCAGCATGATGGTATCATTCTCCACTGCATTCTCACGGTTACAGTCAGGGTCCATGGAGTGGTTGTTCAGTTCCAGGACTTTACCGTATTCTCTGGCTCCCTGTACAAGCGCCTCATAATCGATATCGTATCTTCCGTCATCCGGATGTCCGATGATATTGACACACGGATTCTTCATAGCATTAAGATAGGCCTCCGTATTCTCCTGCCTGCTGCCTGGTCTGATGCATGGAACATGAAGACTTGCAATGACCACGTCCAGCTTCTCCAGGGTTTTCTGCTCAAGATCTACCGTTCCCGCCGCATCCAGGATATTCACCTCCGAACCCAGAAGCAGCTGGATCCCATACATTTCACGGGGTACCACCTTTATATTCTGAAAATAAAACTTATGACAGGTTCCCGGCATTTTCGGTGCATGCTCTGTGATCCCCAGGAGTTCAAGACCTTTATCGGAAGCAGCCCTGGCCATCTCGCGAAGTGTGCAGTATGCATGTCCGCTGGCTACGGTGTGTGTGTGAAGATCCATTACTGACTGATATTTCATGCTAAATTCTCCTCTGTATCTTATATTGTTTTTTCTTATTATATTATACGTCCGAAATCTCTGATTTCTCAAGCCTTTTTCTATTGTTACTGTTCACTCCGTTCTCAGCAACACGCTTCGCGGAATATTACCAATGAACAGTAACTTTCTATTACTCTTCCCTATTCGCAAAACATTACGGTAAACAGCTATAAAAATGGCCTTCCTGTTTCCTCTAACATTTGTTGACATTTTTCACACTTTCTTTTACAATATAGCCGTGATTTACACTATTAAAGAATAAAAGTAAAAAGTAACCTGAAAGGACTCTGAAGTACTATGAAAACCATAGGTTTTATCGGCCTTGGACTGATTGGCGGCTCCATTGCCAAAACCATACGAAAATTTCACCCGGATTATCGCCTGATTGCCTTTGACAAAGACAGAAGCGCTCTGGCAGAGGCGGTCAGTTTAAACGTGATCAACGGGATCTGTGATATTGAAGATGAACAGTTATATAACTGTGATTATCTTTTTCTCTGTGCACCTGTAGAATTCAATGTGGAATACATGGAAAAGATCAAAGCTTCTCTTGGAGAGAACTGTATCCTCACAGATGTAGGCAGTGTAAAAAACGTTATCCACGAAAAAGTAACCGAGCTCGGACTTGAAGGACGCTTCATCGGCGGTCATCCAATGGCAGGCTCCGAACGCAGCGGTTTTTCCAATTCCAGTGATCATCTCCTGGAAAATGCTTACTATATCATCACTCCGGGAGGAGAAGTTGCTTTGGAAAAAATTTCTGATTTCACAGAACTGATCTCCTCTCTTGGTGCGATCCCCCTTGTTATCACTGCAGAAGAACATGATTTCATCACGGCAGGAGTCAGCCACCTTCCTCATATTGTAGCCTCTGCTCTCGTAAATCTTGTAAATCTTCTGGATAACGACGCCCAGTATATGAAAATGATCGCAGCCGGCGGTTTCCGTGATATCACACGTATTGCCTCTTCTTCACCGGTTATGTGGGAACAGATCTGTCTGGAAAATCAGAAAAACATTTCCACGGTTCTGGATGAATTTATCCGTATGCTGATCCAGATCCGCTGTTCCATTGACAACAAAGAAGCTGACAACATCTTTGACATGTTTGCAAGCTCCAAGGATTACCGTGACTCCATTGACATTATAGACAACAGCCTGATCCCCCGCTCCTATGTCCTTTATATTGATGTGGCAGATGAGGCCGGTGCCATTGCAACCATTGCAACCATCCTTGCAACAGAAAAGGTCAACATCAAAAATATCGGTATTATCCACAACCGAGAATTTGAAGATGGCGTTCTGAAGATCGAATTTTATACAGACGCAGCCCTGGAGCAGGCTAAAGTGCTTCTTACAAAACGTAATTACAAGATCTGCGAACGCTGATATATAAACGGCAGCAGATATCCGATCTGCTGCCATGTATTTCAAAAATAACAATACAGGCAGGTACTAATATGGAAATCAAAAAAGCTAAGAAATTATCCGGTTCTCTCGCCATTCCCGGAGATAAATCCATTTCTCACAGAGCTGTCATGTTCGGCTCTCTTGCAGAAGGCACTACCAGGATCACAAATTTTCTGGAGGGCGCAGACTGTCTCTCAACTATTTCCTGTTTCCGGAAAATGGGTATTAACATTGAAAATACAGAAGGAGAGATCCTGGTCCACGGAAAAGGTCTCCATGGTCTCAGTGCTCCATCAGAGACTCTTGATGTCGGCAACAGCGGCACTACCACCCGTCTCATCTCCGGGATCCTTGCAGGACAGAACTTTGTATCAGAGCTTACCGGCGATGCTTCCATCCAGAAACGCCCTATGAAACGGATCATGACTCCGCTTTCCCAAATGGGTGCCGATATCATAAGTCTCAACGGAAACGGATGTGCACCGCTTAAGATCTCCGGAAGAAAGCTCCATGCCATCCACTACAATTCTCCGGTAGCATCTGCCCAGGTAAAATCCTGCGTACTTCTTGCCGGAATGTACTCTGACGGCATTACTCGTGTAACAGAACCGGTCCTTTCCAGAAATCACACGGAGATCATGCTGAATTACTTTGGCGCCGATGTAACCTCAAAAGAAACAACAGCATCCATCAAACCGGATCCATCTCTTTACGGACGTGAGCTCCTGGTTCCGGGGGATATCTCTTCTGCAGCTTATTTTATCGCAGCTGGTCTTCTTGTTCCCAACAGTGAGATCCTTCTGAAAAATGTGGGAATCAACCCGACCCGTGACGGTATCCTTCGTGTATGCAGGGCCATGGGAGCAGATATCACTCTTCTCAACAAGACCACAGAGGGCGAACCTACTGCCGATCTTCTGATCCGCTCCTCTGCTCTTCACGGAACCACAATAGAAGGTGCGATCATTCCTACTCTGATCGATGAACTTCCGATGATCGCCGTTATGGCAGCTTTTGCAGAAGGAACCACGGTTATCCGGGATGCACAGGAGCTTCGTGTCAAAGAGTCCGACCGCATCCAGGTTATGACAGAAAATCTTCGGAAAATGGGCGCAGATATCCAGGCAACCGAAGATGGCATGATCATTCATGGTGGAAAAGCCCTTCATGGCGCAGAGATCGATTCTCATCTGGATCACCGTGTAGCTATGTCTTTTGCAGTAGCAGGACTGCTTTGTGAGGGAGCACTTTCCATCAAAAACGGAGAATGTGTCAACATCTCCTATCCGGAATTCTATTCCGATCTTTATAGTCTGGCAGAATAATTATCTTTTATCCAGACAGAGAGCATTTTCATGTATCACAACATCTGTTCCATCAGATGACAGTGCATAAAATGCTCTCTTTTTTTGTATTTCGTATAATTTTTATTTATTATGGATACTATAATCCCAAAATAAAACCATTTTTTTGATAAATTTTATTGCTTTTCCCACTTTCCAAATTCCTACTATTATGGTATTATTTTTTCGGAAAATAATTATTTCCAGAGAGGAGCAACGATTATGAAAATTTTGTTTTATGACACCAAGAGCTACGATAGGGATTTTTTTGAGAAGCTGCTTCCATCTTATCCAGGTATTGAAATTAAATTCATTGAAGCAAATATCCATGAAGAAACCGCAGCTCTTGCCCACGGCTACGATGCCATCTGTGCATTTGTAAATGCAGATCTCGGCGCACCGGTCATTGAGGAGCTTCACCGCCAGGGTGTAAAACTGATCCTGATGCGCTGTGCCGGATACAATAATGTTGATCTGGAAACTACAGCAAAATGTGGGATCCAGGTGGCACGTGTTCCCGGTTATTCTCCGGAAGCAGTTGCCGAACACGCCATGGCACTGGCCCTTACCGCCAACCGGCACACCCATAAGGCATATATCAAATGCCGTGAAAATAACTTTGCACTGAACGGTCTCATGGGCGTTAACTTTTATCAGAAAACTGCCGGCATCATCGGCACCGGAAAAATCGGTCAGGCAATGGCAAAAATCTGTCGCGGCTTTGGCATGAAAGTAATTGCTTATGATCTTTTCCCTAATAAAAATCTTGACTTTCTGGAGTATGTTTCACTGGACGAACTCCTTTCCACCAGTGATCTGATCAGTCTGCACTGTCCGATGACTCCGGAAACAGAGCATCTGATCAACTCCGAAACTATTGCAAAAATGAAAGATGGTGTGATCCTTGTAAATACCTCCAGAGGTGGACTGATCAAAACAGATGATCTGATCGCAGGTATCCGTGATCACAAATTCTTCGCTGTTGGTCTGGATGTTTACGAAGAAGAATCCGCATATGTATATGAAGACATGTCAAGCAGCATTCTTCCTACTTCCACGATCCAGCGTCTTCTGTCCTTCCCAAATGTGACCATGACCTCACATCAGGGATTCTTTACGGTAGAAGCACTGACCAATATTGCGGAGACAACCCTGGAAAACGCAAAAGCTTTTATGGATGGAGCTGAAATGAAGAATCTGGTCCACTGATCATTCTCAGCCCTGACACGCAAAATCCCCCGGATACTGATCGTTTATCTGTATCCGGGGGTCTTATTTTGTTCTTTTGGTTTTAATAGATCTCGTCAAAAGACTGTCCGTCATCGTCTGTGTAATAAATGCGCTTTGCATCCTGAGTAAAGATCAGCTTCTGTTTCCCTGCATCATCAAGGCTGCACTGCTGATAGGTGACACCCTCCTCTACCGGAAGCATACTGTCTGCATTATCATAGTCTGCAGCAGTCAGATTGGAGGGTACATGGCCATACTCATAAATGTACTGGGCCACTTCATCTTTATCTGTATAAGTGCCATTTTCATCCAGTTTCTTTTTGCTCTGCGAGTCTGCTGCATCCGATGAAGCGGCCCCATCTGTATCTCCTGATCCTGCAGCACCTTCAGAATCCTGCAGCTGCTCCAGGTCGCTTTCATCAGCTACTGCCATCTCACCATCACCATTCTGGTCCATGGCTTCCACTTCATCCTCACTCAGAGGTTCCAGGTCATCCTGAAAAGCGGATTCGTCATATTTTTCCTTATTTTTGCAGCCTCCCAGCATAACCGCCACCCCGGCAATCACCAGAATAAAATATCTGAACTTTTTCATGGATCAATCTCCTTTCATGGAATATCGTTCTCGTAAAAGTGAAATTTCTCTTTTCCATCCTTCATCATCATTTGGTGTCTCCAGAATAAAGGGGATTCCCTCAAGAGCCGGATGGCACACCACATTCACAAGTGCATCCAGGCCGATCTGACCTTCGCCGATCTTTGCATGACGATCCTTATGACTGCCCAGTCCATTTATACTGTCGTTAAGATGAACAGCCTTCAATCTGGAAAGGCCGATCACCTGGTCAAACTCATCAAGAACACCATCCAGATCATGGACAATGTCATAACCGCCATCCCATACATGACAGGTATCCAGACAAACACCCAGTTTATTATTTTTTTCCACCCTGTCAATGATATCACGAAGCTCCTGAAATGTTGCTCCTACTTCCGAACCCTTGCCGGACATGGTTTCCAGAAGGACGATCGTACTCTGTTCTTCTGTAAGGACATCATTGAGGATTTCCGAAATTTTGGCAATTCCCGTCTCAGTTCCCTGTCCTACATGACTGCCCGGGTGAAAATTATAATAATTTCCCGGCGTATATTCCATGCGTTTCAGATCATCTGCCATAATCTCTCTTGCAAAATCTCTCAGATTTTCTTTTGCGGCACAGGCATTCATGGTATACGGTGCATGTGCCACCAGCTTTCCAAAATGATTTTCCCCGGAAAGCTTCAGAAATCTTTCCACATCTACGGGATCGATCTCTTTTGCCTTGCCTCCTCTGGGATTGCGGGTAAAAAAAGCGAACGTATTTCCGCCGTTTTTCAGCATCTGACGTCCCATGGCGGCATAGCCTTTGGACGAACTTGTATGATTTCCGATATATAATACCATGTCAGCACCATCTCCCTGTAGTTTATATTTCTGCCTTCTGGCTTAACTATTATATCAAAAACTTCTTTTTCTGAAAAGTCCGCGATTCTTTCTTTACAATACTTACCATTCTTTCTATAATAAAGATATCTTTACATATGAAGGAGAAAAAGAATGGCAAACGACAATCGAAGGCGGCCGCCTCATGGCCATGATCCGGAGCAGGCACGCAGGGAAGCCGCCAGAGCACGAGAAACACGTCAGAAGCAATCTGGTTCTGCATCCCGAAATTCCCGTTCACATTTCACTGGGACTCGCAGGAATGACATCAGCAAAAAATCCAGATATTACCAGGTACGCCGTCAGAAAATGTTTCTTGCAGCTGGCGGGATCCTGATCATACTTATTCTTGTGATCATTTTTTCCGCACGTGCATGCATTTCTTCCCGTAAAGCTGCAGAAGCCGCCGCACTGCAGAAGGCACAGGAAGAGGAGGCCGCAAAAAAGGCAAAAGAAGAAGCTGCTGCTGTGAAAGATCCCGTTTCACTGACGCTCAGTGTAGTCGGTGACTGCACGTTGGGTACCGATGAGACCTTTGATTATGACACAAGTCTGAACGCATACTACGACAACAACGGCAAAGATTATTTCTTTAAAAATGTAAAAAGCATCTTTGAGGCAGATGACCTGACAATTGCCAATTTTGAAGGAACCCTCACCGATTCCGATGCCAGAGAAGATAAAACCTTTGCATTTAAAGCGCCTGCCGAATATGCTCAGATACTCACCAGCGGTTCCGTTGAAGCCGTAAACACCGCAAACAATCACAGCCATGATTACGGAGAGCAAAGCTACACGGATACTCTGACTGCTCTGGACAATGCAAACATTACACACTTCGGTTATGATGATACTGCAGTTATGGATATCAAAGGGGTCAAAGTTGGTCTTGTCGGAATTTATGAGCTGAACGACCACCTTGGACGTGAACAGCAGCTGAAAGATAACATCGCAAAGGTCAAAACAGATGGAGCAGAACTCATTGTTGTGATCTTCCACTGGGGCAATGAGACCGAAACAGTTCCTGATACCAATCAGATGACACTTGGCCGCCTTGCTATCGATGAAGGTGCAGATCTGGTATGCGGCCATCATCCGCATGTACTCCAGGGAATCGAAACCTATAAAGGAAAAAACATCGTCTACAGTCTTGGTAATTTCTGCTTTGGAGGAAACAGCTCTCCAAGTGATATGGACACCATGATCTTCCAGCAGACCTTCACTATCACCTCAGAAGGCGTACAGGCTGATAACGTGACCAATATCATTCCCTGCTCTATTTCTTCCGCAGATGGCTACAACAACTACCAGCCAACTCCTGCATCCGGAGATGAGGCATCCAGGATCAAATCCAAGATAGAGGAACGCAGTGCTGCAATTCCGGCCGCGGATTCTTCATCCGCTACATCGGAAGGCTCTGACAGTGAAGAATAAATAGAATAACCCAAAAATAATATCCCAACAGATCCTGTGATAATGCATGTTTCCATGCTGCGATCCGTTGGGATATTATTTATATAAAAAGTAATTTTAGATCTTATTCGATCATCATGGCATCTCCAAAACTGAAGAAACGATATCTTTCCTTCACAGCTTCCTCGTAAGCAGCCATAATATGTTCTTTTCCGGCAAGGGCTGAAACCAACATCAGAAGCGTGGACTCCGGCAGATGGAAATTGGTGATCAGTCCATCGATAGCTTTGAATTTATAACCAGGATAGATAAAGATCTCTGTCCATCCGCTTCCGGCCTTCACGATTCCGTCCTCTCCGGTTGCTGACTCCAGGGTACGGCAGCTGGTAGTTCCCACAGAAATCACCCTTCCACCGTTTTTCTTTGTGTCATTGATCAATTTTGCCTGATCTTCTTCCACAATATAAAACTCCGAGTGCATGTGGTGCTTTTCTACATCATCTACCTTTACCGGGCGGAAGGTTCCGAGACCTACATGTAAAGTTACATGTGCAATATTCACACCCTTCTCCTTTACCTTCTCAAGAAGCTCCGGCGTGAAGTGAAGTCCTGCGGTAGGTGCGGCAGCAGATCCCTCATTCTTTGCATATACAGTCTGATAACGGTTCTTATCCTTCAGCTTGTGGGTAATATACGGCGGCAGCGGCATTTCTCCCAACTGATCCAGGATTTCTTCGAAAATCCCCTCATAATGGAACTGGATCAAGCGGTTTCCCTCATCTACAATATCAATGATCTCACCCTTCAGGATACCGTCACCAAAAGTGATCTTTGCACCGGGACGTGCTTTTTTTCCCGGCTTTACAAGACACTCCCAGATATCATTTTCGCGGCGTTTCAGAAGCAGGATCTCGATCAGTGCTCCAGTTTCTTCCTTGTGACCATAAAGACGTGCCGGGATAACCTTGGTATCATTGATCACAAGGCAGTCTCCCTTATGCAGGTAATCCAGTATATCGGTAAAATGACGATGTTCAATACTTCCATCTTTCAGGGACAGATGCATCAGTCTGGAAGAGCTTCTGTCCTCCAGCGGATCCTGAGCGATCAGTTCCTGCGGCAGATCATAATAAAAATCTGATGTTTTCATAATTATTTTTCCACTTCCTCTTTCCACTGTTTGCGAAGCCTGCGGACCTCGTTCCACTCTTTGTTGGTCAGATCAGCCTTTGGTAAAAGATCCGGCCTCCATTTGGCTGTACGGATGATAGACTGCTCTCTTCTCCATTTATCCACATTGGCATGATGTCCGGAAAGCAGCACCTCCGGAACCTTTTTTCCATGCCATTCCTCCGGGCGGCTGTACTGGGGATACTCCAGAAGATTCCCGGAAAAGGATTCCGTCTCACCGGATTCCTGATTATTCAGAACACCTGGTACCATTCTGGAAATAGAATCCATCATGACCATAGCTGGAAGTTCTCCACCGGTAAGTACATAATCACCAATGGAAACATAGTCTGTTACGATTTCTTCCAGAACACGCTCATCAATTCCCTCATAATGACCACAGAGGAAAACCAGGTCTTCTTCAAGGGCAAACTCTTTTGCCATATCCTGATTGAAGGTTTTTCCCTGAGGAGTCAGAAAGATCACGCGGGGTTTCCTTCCAATACGTTCTGCAATGGATTCATAAGACAGATATACCGGCTCTGCCTGCATCAGCATTCCGGCTCCGCCGCCATAAGGATAATCATCTACCTTCTGGTGCTTATTGAATGCAAAATCCCGTATATTAATCGCTTCCAGTGATAACAGTCCCTTTGTAATGGCACGGCCTGTAATACTTGTGTTCATTCCGTTCTCGATCATTTCCGGAAACAATGTAAGTACATGATAATTCATTTAAACAAGCCCTTTCATCAAATGTACAGTCATGGTATTTTTTTCAACATCCACATCAAGAACACAGTCATGTATCGCAGGAAACAGAATTTCCTCGCCATCCACACGATCTACAATATAAACATCATTAGCACCGGTCTCCATCACATCACGGAGCACTCCGAATTTCTCCCCATTCTCCAGAAGTACTTCCATTCCGATGAGATCCGCCACATAATATTCGTCCTCGCCAAGCTCCTGTGCCTCTTCACGTGGGATCCAAAGCTCACGGCCCTTGTACATTTCAATATCATTGATGTTGTCAATGCCTTCAAACTTCAGGATCGCAAGATTTTTAAAAAACTTTACATTCTGAATATTCAGTCTGCGAAGCTCTTTTCCTGTATCCAGAAGCACATATTCAATATCAAGAAAACGCTCTGCGTCGTCCGTTGTTGGAAAAACTTTTACTTCACCACGGACGCCATGGGTCGTTGTAATAACTCCTACCTTTAATAAATCTTCCATTTTTGCTCCTTTTCAGAGTAAAAACAGGAGCCATGGAATCCACAGCTCCTGTCTCTTTTTCATTGCAGAATATCTACAATCACTTTTTTGCTGCTTTTTGAAGAAGCCGCTTTCACAACAGTACGGATTGCCTTGGCAATTCTGCCCTGTCTTCCGATAACCTTACCCATATCGGCTGGTCCGACCTTCAGTTCAACAACGATCGCGTCGTCTTTTTCAGTCTCAGTAACGACTACTTCATCCGGATTTTCAACAAGAGATTTTGCAATTACTTCTACAAGTTGTTTCATTACATACCTCCTTGCTCCTGCCTCATTGAGGTCACAGATCCAAATCTGTCAGGTATTATTTCTCGATTCCGGCAAGTTTAAGAAGCTTAGCAACTACCTCTGTAGGCTGAGCACCAGCTGCAAGCCATTTTTTAGCTGCCTCTTCATCGATTTTGTATACGCTTGGGTCAAGATTCGGATCATATGTTCCGATCTCTGCGATACATCTTCCGTCACGTTTGCAGCGGGAATCTGCTACTACGATTCTATAGAAAGGTGCTTTCTTCTGTCCCATTCTTCTTAATCTGATCTTAACTGCCATTTTTGTTTTCCTCCAATTATCTTTCTGAAAATTTATTGTTATTTATTAAAAGGGAAGCTTAAAGCCGCCTCTTTTTCCCATGTTCATCTTGCCGCCTGTTAATCCCGGCATCTGTTTCATCATCTTCTTGCTCTGCTCAAACTGCTTCACAAGACGATTTACTTCTGTAATATCCACTCCGGCACCTCTGGCGATGCGGTTCTTGCGTGAAATGTTCAGAATGTTTGGGTTACTTCTCTCCTGAGGTGTCATGGAAAGAATGATAGACTTGGTACGGTCCATAGCCTTCTCATCGATCATACCCTCGATGTCCTTCATCTTGCCACCCATTCCGGGAAGCATATTCAGGATACTGGAAATACCACCCATCTTGTTCATCTGCTCCATGCTGGTAAGATAATCATTGAAGTCGAAGTCCATTTTTTTCAGCTTCTTCTGCATCTCCTGAGCCTGTTCCTGATCCACAGATGCTTCCACCTTTTCGATCAGACTCATTACATCGCCCATTCCAAGGATTCTGGAAGCCATACGCTCCGGATAGAACTGTTCCAGATCTGAAAGCTTCTCTCCCATACCAACATAGAAGATTGGTTTGCCGGTCACGGCTTTAATGGAAAGCGCAGCGCCGCCTCGTGTATCACCGTCCATCTTAGTCAGGATCACACCGTCAATGCCAACTTTATCAGAAAAATTCTGCGCCACATTTACCGCATCCTGTCCTGTCATGGCATCAACTACAAGCACTGTAGCATCTACATTCACATTCGCTTTGATATTCTCAAGCTCCTGCATCATATCCTCATCAATGTGAAGACGTCCTGCCGTATCGATGAGCACAACATTCTGCTGATTGGATTTCGCATGCTCGATAGCTGCTTTTGCAATATCCACGGGATTCTGCTTATCTCCCATGGAAAAGACCTCGACGCCCTGTTTCTCACCGTTTACCTGCAGCTGTGTGATCGCTGCCGGACGGTAAACATCACAGGCCACAAGCAGTGGTCTCTTTCCCTTGGATTTCAGTTTGCCTGCCAGCTTGGCAACCGTCGTTGTCTTACCTGCACCCTGAAGACCAACCATCATAAGAACGGTAAGATCCATTCCCGGTTTGATCGGAAGCTCTGTTGTCTCACTTCCCATCAGGTTGACCAGCTCATCATTTACGATCTTGATCACCATCTGTCCCGGATTCAGACCATTCATAACATCCTGTCCGATAGCCTTTTCCTGAACGGATTTTGTAAACTGCTTAACGACCTTAAAGTTAACATCCGCCTCCAGAAGCGCCATCTTAACTTCCTTCAGTGCCACCTTGACATCAGCCTCCGTGAGACGGCCCTTGCCCTTCAGTTTCTTAAATACATTCTGCAGTTTATCTGTTAAACTCTCAAATGCCATTGATCATAACTCCTCTAATATCACATTGGAAATCGCCGCAATATCTTCGGCGTGGTACTTGTCAGCCAGTTCATGGATCTTTATGACCTGACTGCGGATGTTCAGGAATTTCTCGACCAGATGAAGCTTCTCTTCATATTCTTCCAACGTCCGATTGCACCGTCTGATCATATCATGTACACCCTGTCTGCTGATGCCAAGTTCCTCAGCAACCTCACTTAAGGAATAGTCCTCAAATACCACACTGGTGTACACCTGCCGCTGCCTCTCTGTCAGAAGCTCTCCATAAAAATCAAATAAAAATGTCTGCTCTACAAATTTCTCCATCTGTAATCACCTTGGCTATCATACACGATTCCATCATACCTGTCAAGGGTTTTTGCTTTACAAATTTATTTTTTTCTGAATTTCACAAAAAAAGGCCGAAAAAGCACTTTTCTGTTGGGTTTTGCAGGCTTTTCCGACCTTTGTTATTCTATTTACTTCTTATTAATAGGCCTTATGCTTCGATCAAAACATTTCCTTTGTCATTTTATCGATTTCCTGATCCACTGCCTCATATACACCCGGGATACACGAGAAATTCAGGCCATGGGTGGTGCATGGAATAAAATAAAGCTTACCACAGTCTCTGCAAAGCTGATCTGTTGACTCTTCGATCATTTCCTGATTCCAGTCAAAGCGATCTACCTTACCGTTGTCGATACCACCCATAAATGTGATATCTTTTCCATATTCTTTGATCAGCTTCGGAAGATCATTAACTGACATACAGCCCTGCCCTTTTTTCCGCACTTGTTTTGCCACACCCCAATATAAATGACTTGTTTCTGCACTTGTTTTTTCCTTATGATTCCATTATACTGTAAATCAAAAGAATCACAATTCCACATAATATGGCTATTATTCCTGTTTTTTCCTACAAAATATAGGAAGGAGGATTTTCCTTGAAACTCAGTGCAAAACTCATCTGCTATCATTTACAGAAATCTTTTACCCTGCATACATCCAGGCTGGATACATTCCCCGCCCTTTCCTGCCCTTCCTGCTTTGAAAAGAACACTTCTCTTCAGGATGGACGTGTTTACCTTATCACAGATCCGGATTTTCAGCTCACTTTTCATCATCCTAAAAATATTCTGTTCCTGATGATTGGAAAAATCTATCAGAACTACGAATTAACTCAGCCAAACATATGTATCATCCCTGAAGATATTCCGGTCAATATTGTCTTTAACAGGCTTCAGGATATTTTTATCCTCTATGATCAGTGGAATCAGTCCCTGATGGATTCCCGTCTTCAGAACGCTTCTATCCAGGATCTTCTGAATCTTACAGCTTCCGTTATTCCTAATCCAATAATGCTGATCGGTATGGATTTTACTATCATTGCCTCCAGAGACTGGAATCTAAGTGATCTTTCCAATTCTGTTTTGGGTTCCACTGAAAATTCCTGGGCCATTGTGGACAGCCTGAAGCAGGATCCTCATTACGAAGAGGCTTTTTATAAAACCGGATATTTTTATTATCCGGGAAATGGCCTTACTGCTCCTTCTCTTTGCGTAAATATCTCCAATAATGATAAAGCAGTATACAGGCTGATGTTTTCCGAAGGTGAGGTTCCCCTGGATGATACGTTTGGTTTTGTTCTGGAGTACCTTTCCCAGATGGTATCCCATGCACTTTCCACAGGTATCATGCACAGCCGGGATAAAGCTTTTCCTCTTCATCAGATTTTTATGTCCATTCTGACAGATCCCGGAGCTGATTATGTAAAAATCAGTCAGCAGCTGACAAATGCGGGATGGCTTTCTTCCCATATGTATCAATGCATCCTGATCCAGACCGGACTGATCGACCAGAAAAATCTGACCCTTAATGCCATCTGTAACTATCTGGAAAATACAATTCCCGCCACCTGTGCCACGGAGCACAAAGGCAATGCTGTGCTTTTTATCAATCTGGATCTCTGCACTCTGACTATCCATGAGATTTCCGATAAGATCGAGGGCTTTATCAAAAGCAGCATGTTAAGCGCCGGATACAGCCGGAAGATGCTTGGACATTTTAATTTCCACCGGCAATACACGCAGGCTTCTGTTACCCTGCAGGTTGGAAAACGCAAAAATCCCGCAGAAAGTATCCACTATTTTGACTCCATCGCTCTGCCCTATATTCTGGAACAGGCAACCAAAAAGCTTCCTGCTTACATGATCTGTCACGAAAAGCTTCTGTCAATGAAATATAAGGATGAGGCAAAGCAATCTCATCTCTATGAAACACTGCGTTGTTTTCTGGAGCACAACCAGAACATTTCTCATACTGCCAGCGCTTTATTTATCCACAGAAGTACTCTTCTTTATCGTCTGGATAAGATCAAAGCTTTTCTGGATTCAGATCTTACAGACAGAAACGAGATCCTGTATCTGCTGCTTTCTTTTCATCTGATGGATATGGAAGAAGAAAACCGGAATGCAAGATCATAAAAAACGGAAACTCTCTTAAATATTTAGCGTTTTCCCAGCTGCCAAAATGCAACTGCACTGGCTGCCGCCACATTCAGTGAATCCACACCGTGTGCCATTGGAATACATACCGTATAATCACAGTCCGCAATGGTCTCCGAAGCAAGGCCATCCCCCTCTGTTCCAAGAACTACTGCCAGTTTTTCTTCTGCCATCAAATGAGGATCATCAATATCAAAGGAATCCTCCCTAAGAGCCATGGCTGCCGTCTTAAATCCCATCGCTTTCAGAGACCGGATTCCTTCCGTTTTCCACTCTGTTTTTTCATCAAAAAAAGTCCATGGTATCTGGAATACGGTTCCCATGCTGACACGGATCGCACGGCGGTACAATGGATTGCTGCACCCCGGTGTCAGCAGCACCGCATCCATCCCAAGAGCCGCCGCAGAACGAAAGATCGCGCCTATATTAGTAGGATTTACCACATTTTCCAGAACTGCGATCCTGCGGGCATTTTTGCATACATCGACTATATCAGGCATCGCCGGCCGACGCATGGCACAGAGCATTCCTCTTGTCAGCTTGAATCCGGTCAGCTGCGTCAGCACATCAAATTCTGCCGTATAAACCGGAATGTCTCCACAACGACGGATCAGTTCTTTTGCCTCGCCCTCAACATGTTTATGTTCCACCAGAAAAGAAATCGGCTGGCACCCAGAATCCAACGCTCTCTCAATAACCTTCGGACTCTCCGCAATAAAAATCCCCTTCTCCGGTTCTGCCCGGTTCAAAAGCTGTATTTCCGAGATCCTGGCATATACATCCAGCTCCGGAGCGTTAAAATCTGTGATTTCTATGATGTTTGACATGATCATTTTCTCCTGTTCTGTCTTCTTGTTTTCATCCTGCTATTGTAACAGAATCTCTTTGCAAAAGAAAGCCAGGTGTTATATGTTTTCACCTGGCTTTGCTACTACTTGTAAAACAATTTATTTATATTCAGATCCTCACTTCCATCCACCGGATCATATCCCCAATCACTTCATCTTTACAATACTCATTCAGGATCTCATGAAAAAGTCCGCCGTAAATCTTCATCTGCTTGTCTTTTGATCCTGCTTCTTTAAAGAAATCATAGGTATCCTGTACACTTACCAGACCATCTTTCTCGCCGTGTGTCATAAGGACCGGATAATGGAACTCTGCTTTTTTCTCTTTGAACCAGTCAAGTCCGTCACAGATCGCATAGCATAGACCAGCTGTAAAGGACTGTTTATTGTATGGATCTTTTCCATACCAGTCTACTACTTCCTGTACAGAGCATACACCTGAACCCAGCTGATTAGTAAGGCGTGTATGTACATCCATTCCTCCCGGCACACCACGTATCAGATTGCCGTTATCTGCGGTCAGCGCACCACTGGTAATAATCCCCCGGAGCTTTTTGTCCGGATATTTGGCTCCGTACAGAGAAACTGTAAAGCCTCCCATGCTGTGTCCAAGAAGAAATACCGGGATATCCGGATTTTCTTCAATTGCCATATCCACAACTACGTTGGTGTCGTCCAGAAGCTCATTGAAATCTGAATAAAAAGTCTCTTCACCCTCAGACCGTCCATGTCCTCTGTGATCAAAGCGATAGGTTCCGATTCCCGCCTCATGAAGTTTTTCCGCAAAATAATCGTACCTGCCCTGGTGCTCACAGAGTCCGTGGACAATTACGATCACAGCTTTATTGTCTGCTGCTGTTTCTTTTTTCAGATACAGTTTCATTCCGTCAAACGATGTGATCATACTTTCACCCATAATAAAACCCTCCCTTTTCTTTCTGCGAGATACATATCCCCATTATATGTCTCACGCTATCTGATAGGTTTATCATATCATGAAATCTGTATTTTGATAACCCTTATTTGTAATTATCAGCAATTATATGTTTTTTACAAAAAGTAATAAAAAATAAAGGGTTGACATATTTTGTTTTCTGAACTATAATCATCTCAGTACAACGAGGTACCTCTTAAAGGTATCTCGTTTTTTTGTTATATATAGTTTATTTAAGAATATTACCCAAGGAGGAATCTCGATGGTAAACTTCTACCTTATGCCAAAAAAGGAAAATATCCGTGGTAGGAAATAAAAAAGAAGAGGCTGTCAATAATCAGCCCCTTCTTTTTCATTTCTTATTCTACTTCTTCCGGCTCCATGCTGAGCATATGGCCTTCCTGATTTCCAATATCATATTTCTGTCCGTATTCCTTGAAATACTGGTAGTAGTCCGCATTGTTTGTGGGATAGATCTTGGAATCGTGAATATGAAGATCAGATCCTGTCTCTCCGCTCTTCATAAGTGCCACCATAGCACTTGCACAGTGAGTTGCGATACGACAGAAACTGTTGAGGATATCACTAAATACCGTTCCCTCTTCCAGTCCGCATTTGCCTTGGCTCAGTCGCTCTGCATGACGCATCTTCAGTACATCACAAAGTCCTGTGATCACAGCTCCGAGAGGTGCTACTCTCTGTGCCATTTCTTTATCGTCTTTCATGAAAGCATTGCAGGTTATATTGATATCCTCACGAACTGCCTCCATAACAACATTCAGCTCATCCCAGGCTTCCTGTGAAAAATTCGTATGGTTATCATGCATTTCATTGGACATATGAGCAATGTAAGAAGCATGATCACCGATACGCTCAAAGTCATTGATCGTATGCAGATACAGTGAAGTCTGTCTTGTCTGTGCAGAATTCATCTCTCTCTTTGTCAGCTGGATCAGATACTCTCCTAGACGACTTTCATACTTGTCGATCAGATCCTCTTTTCGCTGAACCTTATCATACTTATCCTGCTGATAATCATTCAGAAGATTCATGGCTCTGTTGACATTCTTACGGAGCTTCTTGGACATTCCGTTCATTACACGGTGACACTGTGCGATAGCAAGGGCCGGGTAATTCAGAAGACGCTCTTCCAGAAGATCAAAGTCTGCCTCATCTTCCAGATCCTCTTTATTATCCTTCACAAGCCAGCATACCAGTTTCTCAATCTTCGGGATAAACGGGAACAGCACGATAACGGTTGCCAGACGGAAGACTGTGTTCAAAAGAGCGATTGCTACCGGTGTCATGGTCATATCCATAAATGTAAAATGTACAAATGCATTTGCCGTATAGAAGATCACAGACCAGAGGATCAGACCAAAGAGGTCATTGATCAGATATACAAGAGCAGTTCTTTTACCATTTTTATTGGCTCCAATCGCAGAAATCAGGACCGGACATGCAGCACCGACACCGATACCAAGAACGATCGGGAACGCACTTGCAAACGTCAGGATACCGGTTACAGACAGAGCCTGAAGCACACCGACCGTTGCAGATGCACTCTGCAGTACCGCAGTAAAAGCAATACCTACAAGAATACCTGCGATCGGATTGGAAAACATAGTCAGCATCTTGATGAACATCGGACTCTCACGCAATGGAGATACCGCACCACTCATCATCTGCATACCTGTCATCAGGATTGCAAAACCAAGCATGATATTTCCCACGTTCTTATGTAAGGTACGCTTACAGAACATACGGAAAATAATACCAACTACAGCCACAACAGCAGAAATCGTTGCTGTGGAAAGAACGCTGGCGATTCCATTGGATCCTTCAATATAAGAAAGACATAAGATCCAGCCAGTAATACTGGTTCCGATATTGGCTCCCATGATGATACCGATCGCCTGTTTCAGTTTCATCATACCGGAGTTTACAAAACCGATCACCATAACTGTCGTCGCAGAAGACGACTGGATCACACTGGTAACACCAGTACCAAGTGCGACACCCTTCAGCGGAGTATTGGTCATCTTATAAAGAAATGCTTCCAGCTTATTACCTGCTGCCAGCTTCAGACCATCGCCCATTAGGGACATACCAAACAAAAATAATGATACTCCACACAACAAAGATAAGATCATTGAAAAAATTGCCATAATTTTCTCCTTTGTCATACTCGCTTCCTGTCATAATCTGTCAGGAGCCATGTTATCCTGAAAATGCAACTTTACATTTCCTTAATCTGGATTTTTCTTATTTTTAACATTTTCCCATTTATTATGCCACATCAATTTCCATATTACAACAACAGATTTATTTCGAAAATAAAAAAAATCGAAGGCAGCGGATCATCTTCCAAAACTCTGCCTTCGTAATGAGTATTTTTGAGTGATTTTTCACAAAATTTTCTATTTTTCCAGGCGCATCAGCATATCATCCAAAATATCTTCCAAATACCCGCCCGTTGTTTTTTCCCCATCTTTTTTTATCTGGAGCATCGCTTCCAAATCTTCATCGGACAGACAGATGATCAGTTTTCCGCTTTCCCGGAGGCTTCCCCGTGCGGCCATTTTCGCATTTTTATCCGCTCCTTTTCTGGAAATAATGATCGCAACTTTACGGAGAGCTTTTTCGTACAGATATTTTTCTGTAGTGTAGATTTCCCTCTGGGTAATAGGCTTTTCATAGTTTTTAAACTCAAACACGATATACTTCGTAGAAAAATACTTACAGATCGTGTCAAAAAAATCCTGTGTTACCCCGTTTTTGATCTTACAGCACATGTCAAAGCGATACAGATTTTCTTCTGTTGTCTTCTGCTGCTCCCACAAAGTCAGATATTCTCCAAGGATATATTTCAGGATAGAAACACAAAGTTCCTCATATTTCTTGAAAGCTGCACTACCAGTCTCCAGCGCTTTTAACTGCGCTATATAGCTGTCAACAACAGATTCCGGATCCGTATTCTCCACCTGGCTGATTTTCTCAAAAATAAAAGGCTCCGGTCTCTCCGGTTCTATGTTTTCCACCGAATAATTCAGGATTGAGATCAGTTCATTCTTCAGTTCCGGATAGTCCTCAAAGAGCCACAGCACATTTCGGATGTCCCAGACATATCCAAGCTTCGCCTCTTCGTACTTTCTCTTGGTCTCATCAGAGATTAGATTCGCCACTACACAGATATTTTGTAATGGCAGATCCTTTTTCTGATCTGACACTGCTTTTCCAGCCAGACGGCTATAACTCTGCAGCCGGTTAAGTGTAGCGATTTCTTTAGAATCACTGTACATTCTGGTCACAAAAACCCATTTCTCATCGCTTTGGAAAGAACCTCCTTTATATGTAAGGAATTCTTCAAAAAGCTGCTTAAAGCGGGCCGTATTTTCCCAGTTTTTCATTTGTACATCACCCTCTGAATTTATATAGGGTTCTGCGCAGAGATTGCGAACAATCTGTTCTGTCACTTTTATGTTCGGCGCATATATCAGGCTTCTGTACATCCGGCTTTTGTTTGGCACAGAACGTGGAAAATCTTCCGGAAATCCCTTTAATCTGGCTATTTCTTTGTGTGTGATCTTATGATAGACGCCATGGATACGGATCAGCGGCATTTTTCTCAGATTCAGACGAACCTGCCCGGATTCCCGATAACCGCCTTTTTCCCAACACAAAACGCTGTCGCCGGCATGCGAAGCATCGATCTTCTCTTTCGCAAAATCAATCCTGTAATACCAGGAATCCTGTGGATTCATTTCCACCCAGCCATCCAACAGGTTACTGCTCTTATGGAACTGCACCGGCATGACCATATCCGAAGTATTCACTCTTTTTAAAACAATATATGCAAATTCTTCCCGCAGCGGAAATGCAGTAACCTCCGAACTCTGGATATTTTTATGCGTGATATGGTATCCATATTCTTGTAGCTGAAAAATGTGTTCCTTTATGAACCCTTTCCATAATTGCTTTTTCATAACAAAAAGAATGACCGGCGGCCGTCTTCTTTGCACCAGGGCCCAACTACGAAACACCTCTTCTTCTTTCGACTGCGTCAGATCAAAAGCCCAGACATTACTGTCCGGAACTGTGGCAGGATCTATGGAAGAAAGGCTGCATACAGTTACATTTTGACTTATATTTTCTTGATAGATCTCTGTCACTTTCCTGTCCGGCTCATATGCTTTCAAAATCTCATAACCGGCATTTTTAAAACCCAGAGTCAGTGCACCGATACCGGCATTAAAGATCACTACTGTATTCTTCATATGTTTTTTCCTATCTTATTTTTTGTACTGTAACAGCAGCTCCAAAAGCTTATCACTGTTGATTAGTTTGTTATAATTGATCCCCACAAGCCAGGATATTTCCTGTACATTTCTGTAAAGACTCCGGATAATCTTTCTCCTTTATCTGCTCCATGGCTGTCCGAGTGCTCTGGTTTCAGTGCAATCTCCTCTCTGGCACTACCGGCATAAGCATGTACCCGTCACCCCTTCTTAATATTCCCTGAAAAGCAAAATAATTTCGCAGCATCATATGTTTATATGATACCATGAAACTATTTTTGCGTAAAGATTTTATAAAAAAGCCTCAGAGTATTTTCGCATATACATACTCTGAGGCTTTCTCTATAATCAATATATATTTTTTACTCCACTGTCACGCTCTTCGCCAGATTTCGTGGTTTATCCACGTCCAGTCCTTTGGCTACGCTTACGTAGTAGCCCAGAAGCTGAAGCGGGATCACTGCCAGGGATGTTGCAAAGTGCGGGTCTGTTTTCGGGATGTAGACGGTGAAGTCTGCGGTATCCTCGATATTGTAATTGCCAAATGTGGTCAGGCCCATAAGGTAGGCGCCACGGCTCTTGCACTCAACCATATTGCTGACTGTTTTTTCGTAGAGATCCGGCTGGGTCAGCACACCGATCACAAGAGTTCCGTCTTCGATCAGGGAGATAGTTCCATGTTTCAGCTCTCCTGCCGCATAGGCTTCAGAGTGGATGTAGCTGATCTCTTTCATCTTCAGGCTGCCCTCCAGGCTGATGGCGTAATCAATTCCTCTTCCTACAAAGAAAGCATCTTTTACATTTGCCTGTTTGGAGGCAAACCACTGGATACGCTCCTTATCTTCCAGGATCTTACAGATCTTATCCGGAAGTGTCTGCAATTCACTGATATAATTACTGTAGGCTTCTTCTGTGATCGTCCCTCTTACCATTGCAAACTGGATCGCCAGTGTATAAGCTGCGATCAACTGTGTGCTGTACGCCTTGGTAGTAGCTACAGAAATCTCCGGTCCGGCCAGAGTATAAAATACATTATCAGCCTCACGTGCTATGGAAGATCCCACTACATTAACGATTCCCAGTGTATGAATACCATTTTCCTTGCATTTACGAAGTGCTGCAAGGCTGTCTGCTGTTTCACCGGACTGGCTGATGATCACTGCAAGGCTGTTGGTGTTAAGGGCCATTTTTCGGTAACGGAATTCGGAAGCGAGTTCTACCCTTACCGGGATCTGTGCAAGATCCTCGATCACATACTGTGCTGCCATTCCTACGTGATAAGCGGAGCCGCAGGCTATGATATAGATCTGCTGGATGTTCCGGATGCTTTCTTCTTCCAGGCCAACTTCGCTGAGGTCGATCTTTCCATCCTTGAGCACGGAATTCAACGTATCCAGCACTGCCTTTGGCTGTTCATGGATCTCTTTCATCATGAAATGCTCATATCCGGCTTTTTCTGCTACTTCTGCATCCCATTCAATGGTTTTCAGCTCTTTCTCGATCTCATCTCCATCAAGATTGTAGAAGGTGACTTCGCCTTTTTTCACACGCGCCATCTCCAAATTGCCGATATAATATACATTGCGGGTGTATTTCAGGATCGCCGGTACGTCAGAAGCGATAAAGGATTCATCTTCTGCCACTCCAAGGATCATGGGGCTGTCTTTTCTGGCTACATATATTTCACCCGGATAATCCTTGAACATGATCGCAAGGGCATAGGAACCACGGATACGCACCATGGAATGTGTGATGGCATCCACCGGTGTTCCCTCATATTTCTTGTAATAATAGTCAATCAGTTTGACTGCTACCTCGGTATCGGTCTCAGAATAGAAAGTATATCCTTTACGGGTGAGCTTATTTTTCAGTTCCTGATAGTTCTCAATGATGCCGTTGTGGACTGCTACGATATTACCATCGTCTGTCATATGAGGATGTGCATTGTTCTCAGAGGGTTCACCATGAGTTGCCCATCTGGTATGGCCGATACCACAGGTTCCCGGTACTGTCTCTCCGCCGTTTGTCTTTTCTGACAGAACTTTCAGTCTTCCCTTGGCTTTGATCACTTCAGTCTCGCCCTCTCCGTCACGTACGGCGATTCCAGCGGAATCATATCCTCTGTATTCCAGCTTGGAGAGTCCATCTAAAAGGATCGGAGCTGCCTGGTGTCTACCTGTAAATCCTACAATTCCACACATATTTATCTGTCCTTTCTGTCTATGCAGGTATTTTCGCAAAAGACCGGGCTGTTACATCATATGCAACAGTCCGGTCAGAAGTTTCAGTTATTGCAATATAACATGTCCTACAGTATAGCACGTACCACTCTCGGTTTGCAACCCGCTTTTTCCAAAGCTGCAACGATCTGATTCTTATGATCTGTTCCGAAAGCTTCCATGGTGATCCGAAGTTCTACGGCTGCATTTCGGTTCGTACTTACAAACTGGTTATGATCCAGTTTGATAACATTACCCTGATTTTCAGCGATCACACTTGCAACACGTACCAGTTCACCTGGCTTATCCGGGATAAGTACGGATACGGTAAAGATACGGTCACGCTGGATCAGTCCGTGCTGTACAACAGATGACATGGTGATCACATCCATATTTCCACCACTTAAGATGGAAACGATCTTCTTATTTTTTACATCCAGATGACGGAGAGCTGCTACGGTAAGAAGTCCTGAGTTCTCTACGATCATCTTGTGGTTTTCTACCATATCCAAAAAAGCCACGATCAGCTCATCATCATCGATGGTAATGATATCGTCCAGATTTTCCTGGATATATGGGAAGATATTTTTTCCCGGAGTCTGTACTGCAGTACCATCTGCGATAGTATTTACGTGAGGAAGCGTTACGACCTCCCCCTTCTCCAGGGATGCTTTCATACATGCCGCGCCTGCCGGCTCAACACCGATGACTTTGATGTGCGGGTTCAGAAGCTTCGCAAGTGTGGAGACACCTGTAGCAAGTCCGCCCCCTCCGATCGGTACCAGTATGTAATCTACAAGAGGAAGTTCCTGCACGATCTCCATGGCGATGGTTCCCTGACCGGTTGCTACTGCCGGATCATCAAAAGGATGGATAAAAGTATAGCCTTTTTCCTCTGCAAGGGCAAGTGCATGTGCACAGGCTTCGTCATATACGTCTCCGTGAAGAATAACCTCCGCACCGTAACTCTTGGTACGCTCCACCTTGATCAGTGGTGTAGTAGTTGGCATGACAATGACTGCTTTTACTCCATATTTGTGTGCAGCATAAGCAACACCCTGGGCATGATTTCCTGCAGATGCCGTGATCAGACCTTTATTTCTCTCTTCATCAGAAAGTGTGCTGATCTTGTAATATGCACCACGCACCTTATATGCACCGGTACGCTGCATATTCTCTGGTTTCAGATAAACCTTGTTTCCTGTCATATCCGAGAAATAACTGCTGTATATCAGCTTTGTTTCCTGTGTCACTTCTTTTACTTTTGCTGCCGCTTCCTCAAAGCTTTCTAATGTAAGCATTTGTATTTAGCTCCTTTCTTCTACGTCAAAGAGGGCGTTTACAAATGCATCTGCGTCAAATTTCTGCAGGTCATCGATACTTTCGCCTACTCCGATGTATTTTACTGGTATGTCAAGCTCAGACTGGATTGCTACTGCGATTCCGCCCTTGGCTGTACCATCAAGTTTGGTAAGAATGATTCCGGTAACATTGGCGACCTCGGCAAACTGTCTTGCCTGGGAAAGCGCATTCTGGCCCGTGGTTCCGTCAAGAACTACCAGCGTTTCCAAATATGCTTCCGGATACTCACGTTCCAGAATACGGTAAATCTTGCGAAGCTCTTCCATAAGATTTTTCTTATTATGAAGTCTTCCTGCGGTATCGCAGATCAGAACATCTGCATTTCTGGCTTTGGCCGCTGCCACTGCATCATAGACAACAGATGCCGGATCTGCTCCGTCCTGGCCGCCGATGATCTCAACGCCGGCACGGTTGGCCCACTGTGTCAGCTGCTCCCCGGCTGCCGCACGGAAGGTATCTGCTGCTCCGAGGATGACCTTTTTTCCCTGATCCTTTAATTTACCGGCCAGTTTGCCTACAGAGGTAGTCTTACCTACTCCATTGACACCGATCACAAGGATCACGGATTTCCGGTTCTCGAACTCATATTCTGTGCTTTCTACCTGCATCTGTTTTTTGATGCTGTCGATCAGAAGCTGTTTGCACTGGGACGGCTCCTTGATATGCTGCTCAGCAACCTGCTCCTTTAAATGCTCCAGAATGGAGGTGGTTGCGTTAATGCCGATATCTCCCATGATCAGGATCTCTTCCAGTTCTTCATAAAAATCATCATCAATACTGGAAAAACCGCTGAAAATGGAATCAAAGCCGGCAACGATATTGTCTCGCGTTTTGGTAAGTCCGCTTACCAGACGTTTAAAAAATCCTTTTTTTTCTTCTGCCATACTGATTCATCCCCTCTGTTACTGGGTAAGCTGGTTCTCTACTAAATCTACGGATACCAGCGTGGATACCCCTTTTTCCTGCATGGTAATTCCATAAAGCCTGTCTGCTGCATTCATGGTACCACGTCTATGTGTTATTATAATAAATTGTGTGTTCTTCGTCAACTTCTGAAGATATCCCGCAAAACGTCCTACATTGGAATCATCCAGTGCAGCCTCGATCTCATCCAGAAGACAGAATGGTGAAGGCTTCAGATTCTGGATAGCAAAAAGAAGTGCAATGGCTGTCAGTGCTTTTTCTCCACCGGAAAGCTGCATCATGTTCTGAAGTTTTTTTCCGGGCGGTTGGGAAATGATCCTGATCCCTGCCTCAAGGATATCCTCGTCTTCCGCAAGTTCCAGAGTTCCCCGGCCTCCGCCGAACAGTTCTTTGAAGGCTTTATCAAATTCTTTCTGGATCTCTCCGAATTTTTCGCTAAATTGCTTCCGCATGCCCTCATCCAACTCCTGGATGATCTGTTCCAGCGTTTTTTCCGCTTCCAAAAGATCGTTGTACTGACCACTTAAGAACGTATGCCGTTCCAGAAGTTCTTTGTAATCCTCAATGGCATTGACGTTGACAGAGCCAAGAGCTCGGATCTCGTCCTTTAATTTATGGATCTGCTGCTTCATCACATGCCTGTCATTCATTTCTTCTTTCCTGTACTGCAAGGCATTATTCGGAGTGATCTCGTATTCTTCCCACATATAGGAAATCCTTGCTTCCCGGTTCTCTTCGATCTTTTCTGTCTGAGTCTTCAGTCGGAAGCATTCTTTGTCCAGAAGACTGATCTGGCCAGACAGCTCATCACGCTTTTCAAAAAACTCCTTATGACTTTTTGTGCGCTCTTCCTTTTCCTGCTGCCATTTTTCCAGCTGTTTTGCAGCCGCCTCTTCTTTTGCGGCAAAGCCTTCGATCTCCTTACGGACCTTGTCGATCGTCTTTCTCTTTTCTGCAGTTTCCTGGTTGCCTTTTTCCAGAGAATCCAGAATTTCTTCCCTCTCTTTCGAAAGAACTTCGATCTCCTCTTTCAGGCGCCGCAGATTTTCCTTTATGAAGCTTTCCTTCTGCTGGGATGCAGATGCGTCAAGACGGATCCTTTCCAGCTTCTCTGAAGTCTCCGCTTCGTCCTTTTTCCAGTCCTCCAACTCCTTCTGCCGGGTCTCGATAAATGTCTCCAGCTCTTCCTCATCCCTTTTAGATGCTTCAAGCTCCTGCGTGATCTTTATGTTATCTGCCTGCATGTCTCTTGCCTGAAGACGGATTTCCTCCTGCTCCCTCTCGATCCTGGTATATCCGCCGCGGATCTCCTCCGCTTTTTTCTCCAGCTGTTCAATGTTCAACCTGGCTGTATTCTGCTGAATGGATTGTTCCTGAAATTTCTGCTGTAGCGCCGCCACAGTATCGCGCATCTTATTTCTCCTGCTGCGGTTATCTTCCATGGACTGTCGGATCTCATTATACCCGGCTGCCAGCTCTTTTACCTTCTTTTCCAGTTCCTCGATCTCACGACGACGGCCGAGAAGATTGCTGTTGTTCTTAAAAGCTCCACCGGTCATAGAACCGCCTGGACTCAAGGATTCTCCCTCCAACGTTACCATACGGATACTGTGCCGGTATTTTCTGGCAATGGCAATAGCATGATCGATATGATCCACCACCAGCACTCTGCCAAGAAGATATCCGATCAGACCGTCATATTCCTTCTCTGCAGTTACCAGGCCACTGGCAAGACCAATAGCTCCCGGTTCGTTCAACGCACCTCTCTGATTAAACTCGCCTCTTGAAGAAATGCTGTTTAATGGGAGAAAAGTCGCACGACCATACCGGTTTTTCTTCAGGAATTCAATCATCTGCTTGGCAGTCTGCTCGTTATCCGTAACGATATTCTGAATGCTTCCGCCAAGAGCTGTCTCAATAGCGATCTCGTAATTTTTTTCTACGTGGATGATATCCGCCACTACGCCACGGATCCCAGGAACATGATCCTTCTGTTCCATGACACGACGAATACTGTTTCCATATCCATCATAACGTTCTGTGATATTGCGGAGAGATTCCAGTCTGGATGCCTCTCTGTGATAGGACGTCTGTTCCTTTTCCAGCTGTGTATTCTGCTGTTTAAGGGTTTCCTGAATGGCATGGATCTCCTTTGTAAGACGGCTGCCTTCTTCTCTGGTTTCCTGAATGGCCTTCGTGATAGTGTCGTATTCCCTCTGTGCCTGATCGATCGCTGACTGCTGCTCCTCTTCCTGGGTTTTCAGGGAAAGGATCCTCTGACTGATCCCTGCTTTCCGGATATCCAACTGCTCCTTCATGGCATCAAAACGCTGTGCCTTACCTTTGGTGTTTGCGCGGGAATTAAGGATCTCAATGATCTCATTCTTACCATCTTCCACTGCCTGGGTGCATTCTTCGATACTGCTCTGGATATTGTCCATTTTTTTCTGCTCGTCAGCAAGTTTTCTGTCGATCTCCCGTAAATTTGCCTGAAGATCTGCTTTTTGCTCTTCCAGAGCCTCCTGGTCTGCAGATTTTTTCTCCGTATCTTCCTGAACTGCTAAAAGACGGCTGCGATAATGACTGTCATTCTGCTCTCCTGCCAGGATCTGTTCATGAAGAACATTGATCTCACCGGACAGCTGCTGTTTACGGATAGCACGATCCCGGCTTTCTTCCCGCAACGCCTCCATCCGCTCATTCAGCTCTTCCAGTATTTTTTCCAGACGTTCATATTCATCCTTGGTACGACTATGAGCATTCTGGGCTTCTTTTAACTGATTTTCTGCGATCCTGGTTTTTTCTTCCAGCTCGCGGATCAGATTTCCGGTGTGTTCATATTCCAGGAGGAACATATTTATATCCAGCTCTTTCAGATTTTCTCTTTTTGCCAGATATATTTTTGCAGTCTCAGACTGACGTTCCAGCGGTTCCAGCTGCTTGGTCAGCTCACTTAAGATGTCCGTGACACGGACCAGATTCTGTTGTTCTTCCTCAAGCTTCTTCAGTGTGGTATTTTTTCGTCTTTTAAATTTGACGATCCCGGCTGCCTCGTCAAAAAGCTCTCGGCGTTCTTCGGGTTTTCCACTTAAGATCTTATCGATCTGGCCCTGTCCGATGATGGAATATCCTTCTTTTCCGATACCGGTATCATAGAACATCTCATTGATGTCCTTTAAACGACAGGAGCTGCCGTTGATGCGGTATTCGCTCTCACCGGAACGATACAGTCTTCTGGTAACGGTTACTTCTTCAAAATCCACCGGGAGCTTGTGATCGCTGTTATCAAGTGTAATAGCCACGGACGCAAAGCTCAGAGGCTTGCGAAGCTCCGTTCCTGAAAAGATAACATCCTGCATATTCCCGCCTCGAAGCTGCTTGGCGCTCTGTTCTCCCAGAACCCAGCGGACTGCATCGCCAACATTACTTTTTCCGCTGCCATTAGGTCCTACGATGCCGGTGATCCCGTTATGAAATTCAAAATTTATTTTCTGTGCAAAGGATTTAAATCCCTGCACCTCTATATTTTTCAGATACATTGGCCACCTGCTGTTATTTTATACTGCGTATTGCCTCTAGGGCTGCAGCCTGTTCTGCTGCCTTTTTTGTATGGCCGGTTCCGGTTCCCATACTTTTTCCATTGATCAGCGCCTCCACAGTAAAACTCTTACTGTGGTCCGGTCCCTCTTCTTTCAGGAGACGATATTCCACCGGATGATTTCCGCCTTCCTGCACCATTTCCTGAAGCACTGTCTTACTGTCATAAAAAATCCTCTTATCCTCCAGATCGTTCAGGATAAATTTCATAACAAAAGCCTGTGCCGGTTCAAATCCACCGTCCAGATACATAGCCCCGATCAGAGATTCCAGGGCATCAGAAACGATGGAATCTCTTTTACGACCGCCCATCATTTCCTCACCTCTTCCAAGGAGGATAAACTCCGGAAGCCCGAATTCTCTTGCACAGTAGGCAAGACTCTTTTCACATACCATACTGGCACGTTTCTTGGTCAACTCACCTTCCTGATTATTTCGGAATTTTTTGTACAGGAAATCACTGCTGATCAACTCCAGCACCGCATCTCCAAGGAACTCCAGACGTTCATTGCATCCAAGCTTTCCAAGGTGTTTTTCGTTGGCATAGGAGCTGTGTGTCATTGCCTGCTCCAGTAAAGATTTTGCGGTAAACTGGTATCCGATAGTCTGCTCCAGCTTTTTTAAATTATTTTCCATTTCTTCTTCCCTTCGTTACCCGGCGAAGAGTCTCCACTGCATCGCCGACAGTAACGATCTCCTCGGCTTCCTCCGGGTCGATACGAACATCAAAAGTTTCCTCCAGATCAATAAGAATCTGAAAAAAATCCAGAGAATCCACTCCCAGATCATCCACAAAGGTAGTTTTTTCTGTAATGGCATCCATATTTCTTCCCAGAGTTTTTTCGATGATGGTCTTCAGCATTTCCAGTTCCACGACTGTTCGCCTCCTGTTCTGTCTGTAATATTTCCGGCAATCCCGGTTTTATTTTTTTTCGCTTTTTTCTTTTGCCTGTGCTTTCTGCTCAGCTGCTGTAAACTCCTCGATCTTTTCATTGATCTTCTCTTCCTTAAACTGCTCGCACTGAAAGATCGCATGACGGATTTCTACACTACTGGCACTTCCGTGGCTTTTGACCACAAGACCTTTCAGACCAAGAAGCGGTGCTCCGCCATATTCACTGGCATCAAATGATTTTAAGGTTTTCTTAAGAGCAGGTTTTACCATCAGAGCTCCCATTTTACTGCGAATGTTTGTCATCATACCTTTTTTGATCATAGATATCAGAGTAGCTCCCACACCTTCATAAAGCTTGAGGATCACGTTTCCTACAAAAGCTTCACAGACTACTACATCTGCATAACCTGACGGGATATCTCTCGCCTCAATGCTTCCGATAAAATTGATATCCTTACATGCTTTTAACAGAGGGAATGTAGCCTTTACCAGCGCATTGCCCTTTTCTTCCTCAGCACCGTTATTAACGATAGCAACTCTCGGTTTCTTAATACCCACTACATTTTCCATATAGATGGAACCCATCTGTGCAAACTGTACCAGATGATCTGGTCTGGCATCTACATTGGCACCACAGTCAATCAGAAGGGAAACGCCCTTTGCGGTAGGAATCAGCGGAGCAAGAGGTGGTCTCCGGATTCCTTTGATCCTGCCTACGATCACCTGCCCTCCTACCAGTACCGCACCTGTGCTTCCGGAGGAAACAAAGGCATCGGCCTCCTGTTTTTTTACAAGGTTTAATCCCACTACAATTGAGGAATCTTTCTTTTTCTGGATAGCCATGACCGGAGGTTCCGCAGTCTCGATCACCTGAGACGCATGCACCACACGGATCCTGTCCTTAGGATAATCCGGGTATTTCCGGAGCTCTGCTTCGATCACATCCTGTACTCCTGTAAGGATAACCTGGATGTTCTCTTTTTCTTTCACAGCTTCCACTGCGGCTTTTACCGGTTCCTCGGGAGCATTGTCACCACCCATTGCATCTACAACGACTTTTACTATTTCTGACATATGTTGTCCTTTCTCTGTCCGAAATCTTTTCGGAATGCATATGGTACACTGTAGTGAAAATCCTCAGACACATCCGTATAAGGATTTTCATTGCAGAGTACCAAAATTTAAGCGGATATTCGAAATCCGCATTCGCTACCTGCTCATAAACGAATAACTGCTTCGCAGTTTATCCGGTTAACGTGCCGTTATTTATGATACTAGAGTTTTGCCTGAGAAGTCAATATCTTTTACTCTTTCTGATTTTCAATCTGTTCTGCAAGATCATTTAAATATACCCAGCGATCCATTTTTTCGTCCAGTTTCTGCTGGATTTCCTGCTGCTCGTCGGAAAGCTCCCGGAGTTTTCCCGCATTTGTGGCATTGGCAGCCATCTCTTTATCAATCTGCTCCAGACGTTCTTCCAACGCTGCGATGTCATCGTCAATAGTGTCAAATTCTTTCTGTTCTTTATAGGTAAATTTCAGTTTCTGTTTCCGGTTCTGTTTCCAGGTATCTGCAGCGGATTTCTTTTTCTCAGGCTCAGCTGTTTCTCCCTGTACTGTACCTCCATTCATATCCGCGCGCGTTTCCAGAGACTGTCCCTTTCTTTCCTTCGCTTCCAGATAATCCGTATAACCGCCCTCATACTGGACAAGCCGGCCATCTCCCTCAAATGCCATAATACGGTTCACCACATTATCCAGGAAATAGCGGTCATGGGACACCGTGATCACGATGCCGGAAAAAGAATCCAGATAGTCCTCAAGAATGGTCATGGTGGGTATATCAAGATCATTTCCGGGCTCATCAAGAAGAAGAACATTTGGTGCCTCCATCAAAACCTTCAGAAGATACAGTCTTCGCTTCTCACCTCCGGAAAGCTTCTCCACCGGAGTGTACTGCATGGCCGGATCAAAAAGAAATCTCTCAAGCATCTGGGAAGCTGTGATCCTTCCTTCTTTTGTCGGAACATATTCCGCCACTTCACGGATATAATCGATCACCCGCTGTCTTCCATCCATATCCGGAACGTTTTGGGCAAGATACCCGATACGGATCGTTTCTCCGATCTGAATCTCTCCGGAATCCGGCAAGATCAGTCCATCTGCCATTTTAAGAAGCGTGGACTTACCGCAGCCATTTGGTCCAATGATCCCAAGGCGCTGGTCACGAAGAACAATATGATCAAAATCATTGATCAAAAGACGACCTTCGATGGTTTTACTTACATGATGAAACTCTATGGTTTTCTTTCCCATACGGGTCTCAATGGAATCCATTTCCACATTCTGCTCTTTCAGCGGGGTTTTTCCCGCCTTCAGTGCTTCCAAACGGTCAAGCCTTGCTCTCTGTTTGGTACTTCTGGCGCGGCAGCCTCTTGCTGCCCATTCCAGTTCCATCCGAAGTACGCTGCGGCGCTTCCGGTCACTGGCAAGCTCCATTTCCTCTCTCTGTGCTTTCAGCTCCAGAAATCTGGAATAATCTCCTGCATAGGAATATAATTTTCCATGGCTGATCTCCAGAATCCGGTTTGCCACACGGTCCAGGAAATAACGGTCATGAGTGACCATGATCACCGTTCCACGGAAATTCCGGAGAAAATCTTCCAGCCATGTGACCATTTCTCCGTCCAGATGGTTGGTAGGCTCATCCAGGATCAGAATGTCAGCCGGATTTAAAAGCATCCTGGCCAGCGCCACTCTTTTCTTTTCACCACCGGAAAGATTGTCCATGTTAATATTCTGATCGGTAATACCAAGTGTATTCAGCATGCGTCTGGCCTCACTTTCGGTACTCCAGTCCTTCTGCCATTTGCCTTCTGCCACATAGTCCAGAATGGTCATATGCTGCGGAAATTCCGGAGTCTGGGGAAGCCAGCTGATCCGGATCCCGTTCTGAGTGATCACCTGCCCTTCGTCCGGTTCTTCCTCTCCGGCGATCACGCGGAGCAAAGTAGTCTTACCGGTTCCGTTTACACCGATGATACCTATTTTTTCTCCCTGATCGATGCCGCAGGAGATATCATCAAATATCACCTTATCTCCAAAAATTTTGTGGATATGTTCTATATTAAGAATGTTCATGCGCATTTTCTCCGTTTTCTTCCAAAGTATATAAAAATCATTTCCATGATAGCGAATTTCCGCGTTTCCGTCAAGAATCACTGTTATGACAGGGGAAAGGGCTGTACCTCCCATATGGAAATACAGCCCCTTTGGGGGATTGTTTTTTTATCTGGATCTTGGTCAACAGTTTCTGGTGTCGCCAGCTGCTTCCCTTCTTTTTCGTATATCCACCGCCTTTCGTATTTTCTGCCACTATTGTAAAAAAATTATCAGGAAATGACAACAGACCTGTGACAAAATGACAGTTTCCATGAAATATGACATTTTTGTGTTAAATATCTGCCAAAAACACATTCATTTCTGATAACCTTCTACAAAATACGTCATTCCAGGCAAAAATCCGACATTGGATATACATAAAAGTTATGATATACTGTTTTTACTACTCTTTTATAAATCGGAGGTTATATTATTTTGAATATTGCAATTATTGATGACATCTCAACGGATGCAGAAGACCTGAAGAATATCGCTGTTTCCTATTTTGAGAAAAAACATATCCAGGCAGAAATCTATCAGTTTTTCAGCGCAGAAGAATTTTTTGAAGATTATCAGCCCGGAAAATTTCAGATTCTGTTCCTGGATATTTATATGAACGGGATGACGGGTATGGAAGCTGCGCGCAGGATCCGAAGACAGTCCGATGACTGCATCCTTGTTTTTGTCACTACCAGCAGTGATTTTGCTGTGGAAAGCTATGATGTAGGAGCCTCCTATTATCTTCTGAAACCCTTTCAGCCTGAAAAACTCTGTTCCATTCTGGATTCCTTTCAATCCAGGCATTTACTGGCATCCCGTTACATTGAAGTCGTTTCTGACCGGGTTCCCATCCGGGTCCCTCTGCGCAGCATTTTATATGCAGACACATTCCGAAATGCAGTGTGCCTTCATACCGATGCCGGTCCGGTCCGTTCTTATCTTACCTTTCACAAATTTGAGGAACAGATCAGGGACTGCCCTAATTTTCTCTCCTGTTACCGTGGCTGTATCGTCAATATGGATCGTATACAGGAAGCTTCTGAAGAAGGCTTCCTTCTGGACAACGGGGAGGTCGTCCAGATCCGGAAACGTGGCTCTTCTGCTATCCGCAAAGCTTATCTTCAGTATCTCTTTGCGTCAGATGAAGAAATATCTCAGCTTTGAAAATGCCATTTTCAGACTGAAAATCCGCAAACCCTCCATAACGTGCTGCAATTTCCATGATCGACGCAGTTCCGATCCCCTGTCCGGAATGCTTACCCGAAAAAAATCCTGTTTTATTTCTGCGTAAGGGATCTGTACAGCTGTTCTCTTCTTTTATAAGAAGTTTATTACTTCTGGTACGGATCTGTACACGGACAAATCTGGAACTGCCTTTCGGACAAAGCTGTGCCGCTTCTATGGCATTTTCCAGAAGATTACCAAAGAGACGACAAAAATCTGTATCCTGGATCCCTGTTTTTTCCGGTGCTTCTACCTGACACTGAAAAACGATCCCGTTTTTTCTACATAATTCTTCATAATAATGTAAAATCGCATCGGCAACCTGATTTTTACAGTAAGACTGATAGGTTAGCCGTTCCTGGAATTCCCGGGTATACCGGCAAAGATATTTCTGCATTTCTTTATACTGCTCCCGTTCCAGCAATGCCGTCAGAACACGAAGGTGCTGACGCATATCATGGCGGACACGACTGGTTTCTTCCATCTGTTCCTTTAACCGGTCATAATGATTTTTCTGGGCAAGGAGACGAAGTTCAGTCTGATGACTATATACCTCATAAGTCAGACGGATCTTATATGCTTCTGACAGATCTCTCCACAGAACACAGCCAAACGCAGCTGTCAGTACCAGCCCACCTGTCTCCGGGAAACCTCCTCCAAAAATCGGCTCATAAAGATACCCTATCCTATCTGCCACAAGAGAACAGGCATAAACCGTTGTTCCCACCAAAACGATTTTTCCATATCTGCAATCTGTTTCTCCAAAAGTATTGAGCAGCATATAAACTGCCGCCACTCCTTTGACAGCTTCACTGATCCAGGCAGCTTCATAAAGAATCCCGGCCGAGGGAAGTATGTCCGCAAAGCTCTCCAGAAAGAAAGCGATCACGATCCAGAGATTGATCAGAAGAGTCAGATATCTCCCCCGTTTTTTCCCCATAATACAATCCTCAAGCCGGATCATACAGGAAAGGATCAGATAATAGATCATAGTTTCCAGTGCATACCAGGGTCTTGTGGGCAGAAGAAAAAAATTATGTATCAGGGGACAGACAGAATATCCCACTACACAAAGGCAGACCAGATTAAAAATGGCAAATTCTTTTGTCCTGGTTCTGATATATACCATAAGTGTCCCGAACATAATACAGCTACAGAATGCAATGGCACAACCGCTTCCAAGTGCCCGCATTCCTCTCTGTATACTTACCCGAAACGGAGATCCAAAAACCGGAATGTACCGGATTCCGGATCTGGTATGGTTTCTGTCTGCTGCTGCTATGACAATTTCCACAGCCCCGGATCCCTGAAATGTAAAAACACGGTTCATGATCCTGTCCTTATAAGATTTTTCGTCAGGATTCCCCACTTCCCCGGCCAGTTCTCCATTGATATAGATCCGATATGCAGAAAAAACCTCCGTCAGCGAAACAGCCCAGATTTTTTCCTCCTCGGGCAGGATCAGAAACATCCGGTATGTCCCACATCCATACGAAGAGGCCTCTTCATTCCCCAGTTCCATTTCATTACGCTCTCCGATCGAAATATAACAACTGTAATATCCTGGATTCTTTTTCAGCATCTCAGGTGTAAGCAGCTTTCCCGGAAAATATTGCCATTCCCTGGCAAGATAATGTAGCTTTGCCGCCGCATCTTTATTATCCAGACAAAGGATTCCCTGAATGGTCTGCTCGCCTTTCGCTGTATATTCATTGTTCACGAGATACATCATAAAAAAAGCAGTCATAGATAACACTACAGTAAGTCCAAAGATCAGGGTCCATTGCCTACTTTTCTCCTTTATGACTGTCACCTCGCTTTCCGGATCTGCTTCGGATTCCTACGATCAGCACTGTTAGCACTGTTGCTGCCGTCAGGGCTGCCATTTCAAAAGGATTCCCTTTTATATCTTTTTTTCGACTTTTTACACAGAAGATTCCTGTCTCGTCCGTGTCAACGATCAGAATATCCTGATTTTTATCCAGGAATGTCTTAAATTTTCTTCCTTGGGAATCCGTAATTTCCATAGTTTCCATATCTTCCTTGGGAAATATCTCTTTTACAGGTATCATGATCCGGCTTCCCGGAATATCCGTGATCTTCTGAATTCCTTTATAGATCTTTATTTCATATGAATGATCGGAAACCTTTTGTACCAGTGTCTGTATTGTGCCATTCTCTGCTACCTTCCAGCTTTGTGCCACAGAAGCAGGGATACGAAGACTGATCCCATCTTTTTCAAAATTTATATCTCCCATATATTTCAGGATAAGATCCAGACGTTTTCCACTGATCACGGTCCAATTTTCAGTAACAACTTCTGTTACCTTTCTGTCCGGCTGCTGTACTTCCAGATCAATATTCAAAATATTTTTCATTGCTGCCGAAAAAAGAACTTTTTCTTTTCCAGAAATATTAAATATCCGTGCAAAATCTGACATCAGCGCTTCGGTTTCAGCCCGTACAGTTCTTGCACTATAAATCATACCGACACACAACGCAATAACTTCAAGTATCAACAAAAACCCATATCGTATTGTTTTTTGCAGATCATGCATATCTGGTCATCCCCATTGCACATGTTTCATCTATCTGCGTCCAGAATACCTCTTTTTTAGCTTTCAGGCAATCAAATCTATACGTAATAAATCGACATCATTCGAAACAGCAAAGGTGCTGATTACTGCTACTGCACAGAATCAGCACCTTTTCATATATCATTATTTCTTTTTCTGCATACCTGGAAATCGCCGGAAATAATAGATGACAAACAATACCGCAGTAATTATCCAGGATACCGGATAACTGAGCATGATACTGTCGATCCCTGGATGCGATCTTACAAAGACAAACAACCAGATGATCCGGAGCAGGCAGACCCCACCACAGGTCAGAATCATCGGAACCAATACTCTTCCGGAACCACGCAGCGCTCCGGAAAGAATTCCGATCACAACATAAATGGCATAGGATGGAATCAGGAAACGAATCATATGCACCCCAATGTCTACAACCACCTGATCTGTTGTAAACAAATGGTAGATCGGATTTGCGAACAGAATAAGTGTTCCGCTTACAATAAACGCCGAAATGTATGCCATCACCATACAGACGCGGACACTTTTTCGCATACGGTGGTATTTTCTGGCACCATAATTCTGTCCTACAAAGGTGGTAATTGAGATGGCAAAAGCATTGCATACCATCCAGAACACCGCATCAATCTTTCCCATAGTTCCCCAGGCTGCCACAGTATCAGTCCCCAGCTCATTGACAAAAATCTGAATGGTGAGATTGGCAATGTTGTACATCACTGATTCCAGTCCTGCCGGAAGTCCGATCCTGAGAACTGCCCACAGAGAACGAAGATCAAAACGAATCTCATAAAATTCCAGACGATAAATATCCTCTGCACGCATCAGGAACCAGGTTACAAGGATGGCACTGACTGCCTGGCAACTGACTGTTGCAAGTGCAACACCGAGGACTCCCATATGAAAGATCACTACAAATACAACATCCAGCAGAATATTCAACAAACAGGTAATGATCAGCACATAGAGCGGTCTTTTAGAATCACCTACTGCTCTTAAGATACTGGATACCATGTTGTAGACCAGGTTGAAAAATGTCCCCGCAAAATAGATATGAAGATACAATACAGAATCGGGAATTACTTCTACCGGTGTTTTCATCAGGCGAAGGATCGGCTCAGCCAGGATAAAACCTGCTGTTCCAACAATAATACTGGCGGCCAGGCAGAAGATCATGGATGTGTGAAGTGTTTTTTTGAGATTTTTGTGGTCTTTCGCCCCATAATAATGAGAAATCACTACAGACGCACCGGAACATAAACCTACAAAAAAACCTACGATCAGATTCACGATCATACTGGATGAGCCTCCTACTGCTGCCAATGCTTCTTTTCCCACAAAGCGTCCTACTACAACCGTATCCGCAGTATTGTATATCTGCTGGAACAGAGTTCCAAACAGGATCGGAAAAAAGAATATCAGAAGCTGCTTCCAGACCACTCCCTCTGTGATCTGGTTCACGGCGGTATTTTTCTGATTCTTGTTCTGTTTCATATTTTTTTATTTTCCCCCCAGAGTATAAAAAAAGCCGGTATACTTATCTCAGCATACCAGACTCTTTTCGCATCATATATTGACTGTCTAATTAAAATTAGTCCTCAACTTTGATGATTTCCTTCTTATTGTAGCTTCCGCAAGCTTTGCAAACTCTGTGTGGCATCATAAGTGCTCCACATTTGCTACATTTAACAAGGTTCATAGCGCTCATTTTCCAGTTCGCTCTTCTCTTGTCACGTCTAGCTTTGGAAGATTTGTTCTTAGGACAAATGGACATAGGTTACACCTCCTTAAATTTACTGAATATATCACTGATAGCTGCCATGCGGGGATCCTTAGGCTCCTCCTTGCATCCGCAGGGACCTTCATTCAGGTTCTTCCCGCAGCGGCTGCAGATACCTTTACAGTCTTCTTTACATAAGACCTTTAAAGGCCAGCATATCAATACCTCAAGATAGACCAACCGGTCCACATCCAGGTTCATACCTGTGAGATAGCTGCTTTCATCCAGATCATTGACACGTTCTTCATCAGAAAGCTTCATATCAAGCTTCTTTTTAAATTCCAGCGGTATCTCAACGGCTACTGTCTCAAGACAACGGTCACAGGGAATACCCACTGTAATCTTACCGGTTCCTGTAAGCTCAAGAACCTTATCACCGGTATTGGTGATCGTAAGCTCTACCGGTTCCTTCGCAAGTACCGGAAAACTTCCCATCTGAAAATCAATCTTCTCCAGTTCAGGAATAACTGATTCCTGGATCGTCTTGCCATCACAGGAAGAAATGTCTAATAAATGAATCTGCATAAGTCTCTCCTATCCACACTCAATCCATTATACATATGGTCTTGTGATTTGTCAACGTTATTTTCGGGAAAATATTACATTTTTTTAATTTTTTGTTACTGTTGGCTTAATCAGAAATTCAGGGTAAATTACGGGGGTGGACCTTTAATTGTCCGCCCCCCGAATGTATACTGCTGATCCACAGTAATATATAATTCTGCCTGATTACCGATCATGCCCGAACGGTTCTGTACCGATACTGAAACAGCTGCTTATACCAGTGCTACAGTCTCACGGCAGATTGCAAGCTCCTCGTTTGTCGGGATAACTGCAACCTTAACTTTGGAATCCGGTGTGGAGATCACGATCTCCTCGCCACGATGTCCGTTAGCATCTTTGTCAAGTGTTACGCCAAGGTATCCGAGATAGCTGACAACCTTCTCACGTACCGGGATCGCATTCTCGCCGATACCTGCTGTGAAGACGATCGCGTCAACACCATTCATTGCTGCAACATATCCGCCTACAAATTTAGCGATGCCATAGCAGAGAACGTCGATCGCGTTAGCTGCATCCTCGTTTCCGCCTTCAGCTGCTTCGTTGAGGTCACGGAAATCGCTGGAAAGTCCGCCGGAAAGTCCGAGAAGACCGGATTTCTTGTTAAGTACGTTCATAACGCCCTCGATGTCCAGATTCTCTTTCTTAGCAATGAACTCCATGATAGCCGGATCGATGTTACCGGAACGAGTTCCCATAACAACACCTTCAAGTGGTGTAAGACCCATTGTTGTATCTACGCATTTGCCATTTACAACTGCGCTGATAGAAGATCCGTTTCCAAGGTGGCAGACGATAACTTTGGAGTTGTCTTTGTCAAGGCCAAGGAAATCAACAGCCCTCTTGGATACGAAGCTGTGAGATGTTCCGTGGAAACCGTATCTTCTTACTTTGTATTTCTTGTAGAAGTCAAGCGGAAGTCCATAGAGATATGCTTTAGCAGGCATTGTCTGATGGAAAGCAGTATCAAATACGCCTACCTGCGGTACGCCCGGCATAAGCTCTGCACATACACGGATACCAATGAGGTTCGCCGGGTTGTGAAGCGGTGCAAGGTCGTTGCACTCTTCTACTGCTTTGATCATCTCGTCTGTGATCACTGCGGAAGAAGCGAATTTCTCGCCTCCGTGTACGACACGATGTCCGATTGCATTAACCTCTTTAAGGCTTCCGATCGCACCTGTCTTATCGTTTGTAAGAGCATCCAGTACCATCTGGATCGCTTCTTTATGTGTTGGCATAGCTGCCTCTGTGATCTCTTTGTCACATCCGGCTTTCTGGTATACCAGTCTTCCGTCGATACCGATTCTCTCGCAGAGACCCTTTGCAAGTACATTCTCTGTCTCAGAATCGATTAACTGATATTTTAATGAAGAACTTCCACAGTTGATAACTAATACGTTCATGATTTAACTCTCCTGATCTTTTAATAATTATTTATCCTCTGCCTGGCACTGTACTGCTGTGATTGCTACAACGCCTACGATATCGTCTGCAGAGCATCCGCGGGACAGGTCGTTTACAGGTTTTGCGATACCCTGTGTAACAGGTCCGTATGCTTCTGCTTTACCAAGACGCTGAGCAAGCTTGTATCCGATGTTACCTGCATCAAGGTCAGGGAATACCAGTACATTAGCTTTACCTGCTACTTCGCTTCCCGGTGCTTTGGATGCGCCTACGCTTGGAACGATAGCTGCATCAAGCTGGAACTCTCCGTCAAGTTTAAGCTCCGGATGCTCCTCTTTGGCAATTCTTGTAGCCTCTACGACTTTATCTACGTCAGGATGCTTTGCACTTCCCTTGGTGGAGTGAGAAAGCATAGCTACGATCGGCTCCTCCTGAACAAGAAGCTTGAAGGACTCAGCAGAAGATGCTGCGATCGCAGAAAGCTCGTCCGGAGTCGGGTTCTGGTTCAGACCGGAATCAGCAAATACGAATGCACCGTTTGCACCATACTCGCAATCCGGAACTACGATCAGGAAGAATGCAGATACAAGCTTGGTTCCCGGTTTTGTCTTCAGGATCTGAAGGCATGGACGAAGTGTATCTGCTGTAGAATGGCATGCACCGGATACCATACCGTCTGCATCCCCCATCTTAACCATCATTACGCCATAGTATGGGTACTGAGTATGAAGGATCTCTTTCGCTTTCTCAGGTGTCATTCCTTTCTTTGCTCTCAGCTCTACAAATTTATCAATATATGCCTGAGTTCTGTCAGATTTCTCCGGATCTACGATCTGTGCACCGGAAATATCAAAGCCGCCCTCTGCAGCTTTCTTGTTGATCTCTTCCTCATTACCGATGAGGATGATCTTTGCAACTCCCTCTTTCAGAATCTTGTCAGTTGCCTCAAGAGTTCTCATATCCTCTGTCTCTGGCAGTACAATTGTTTTTACGCTTTCTTTTGCTCTTTTTTTAAGCAGTTCAACAAATCCCATGATTAAATGGCTCCTTTCTTGATGTAACAAAAACGCTAGTGTCTGTTCGGGCACTACACTATGTTCATTATACCCCCTTACCCTTTTCTTTTCAAGCGTTTCATTGTCAGAAAATGGCTATACTGCGTATTTTTTGAAGTGCAATTATTACTGTTCACCGACAATGTTCTGCGAGGTGTTTTTTGTGGGTAAATGTCACAGATGGTCAGAGGATTTCGGCTCATGATCATGCATTTGCGTGATTTCTGTATCTTACAAAGGGCGTTGCCGGGTACAGAGCGTACAGCAGCATTCAGTTTTATGGCAGCAAAACAGATTTCGAATGCCGCTTAACTTTTTACATTGCTTATGTTAAAATAGCACCATTATCATAATATAAAAACTTATTTCAAGATTTGAATTTTTAGAAACGGCAGGTACTTTTTTATATGAAAGTTGTTGGAATCATTGCAGAATATAACCCCTTTCACAAAGGCCACGAATACCAGATCCGCTATGCCCGGGAGGTCCTTGGTGCTGATTATGTTGTGATCGCCATGAGCGGGGATTTTGTACAGAGAGGGGCTCCTGCCCTTATGGAAAAACATCTCCGGGCTGAGATGGCTCTTCTTGGAGGCGCTGATCTGGTCCTGGAAATACCGGTACAGACAGCAACAGCCAGTGCAGAGGGTTTTTCCAGAGGAGGGATAAGTCTTCTTGACGGGCTTAGTGTTGTAGATGAGCTATGTTTCGGAAGTGAATGCGGAGATACAGAGACTCTTATGAATATTGCACGGATTTTTGTAAAGGAACCGTTTGAATACCGCGAATTCCTTCAGCAGAATCTTCGTACCGGAATGAGTTTTCCTGCTGCAAGAAGCAGTGCTTTGATCCGTTACATTCGTGGAAAATCCACTTCCGCACATAACACATTCGGTGCTTCATCAAAACATGTTGACCTCATTCTTTCTTCTCCTAACAACATCCTGGGAATCGAATACTGCAAAGCACTTCTCCGTCTTAACAGCCGGATCCTTCCTCATGCACTTTTAAGAAAGGGAAGTGGTTATCATGATACAGATTTTTCTCTTCTTTCCGACGAAGAGTTTCCCTCTGCTTCCGGCATCCGGAGCCTTATGAAAAAATCCGAAGAGGCTGTGCAGTCTGCTGATCTTTCCCGATTGATCCCTTCTGCTTCCCTTCCCTGCTTCCTGGATTCTCTCAAAAAAGGAGCATGGCTTTCTGACTCAGCACTGGATCTTCCTCTGCATTACAAACTGCTTCTGGAATCCGAAAAAACTTTGAAAATGTATCCGGAGCTTTCGGAGGCACTGATCCGGCGTATCCTGAAATCCCGAAATCAATATGAAGGTTTTTCCCAGTTTGCGGATCTTTTGAAAACACGGGATATTACCCGTTCTGCTATCTGCCGCAGCCTTGTCCGGATCTTTCTTGACCAAAAAACAAACGCACCCGGACATATTCCCTATGCCCGGGTACTTGGCTTTCGAAAAAACAGCGCTCCGCTTCTCAGCCAGATCAAAAAAAGCTCCTCAATCCCGCTGATCACCAAAGCCGCAGATGCATCTTCGATCCTCGATAAAACTGCGCTCCGGCTTTTTAATGAAACCTGTGCGGCTTCCAATCTTTACGAAATGCTTCTCTGTCACAAAACAGGTCAGCCTTTCATCCACGAGATGAAAAAACCGCTGCGGATCATTTAAGATCCACAGCGGCTTCCGCTACAACTTTCTTAATATATTCCGGTGTTTTGAAATTTATTTATTCAGACAAAAGAATACGATCATTGTCCAAAGCCTTTCCGGCTCCTGTCTTAAATTTCTCAAGGAGACCATCCACGGTCATGTTCTTCTTCTCCTCACCACCGATATCCAGCACGATATTGCCGGAGTCCATCATCAGGATACGGTTCCCAAGATCAATTGCTGACTGCATATTGTGTGTGATCATCAGACATGTCAGCTGATTTTCTTCCACGATCCTTCTGGTGAGATCAAGGACTTTCTCAGCAGTTCCCGGATCAAGGGCTGCAGTATGCTCATCCAGAAGAAGTAATTTCGGCGGATTCATGGTTGCCATCAGAAGCGTCAGCGCCTGTCTCTGTCCGCCGGAAAGAAGACCTACCGGATGGCTCATCCTCTCTTCCAGTCCAATGTCCAGCTTCTTTAATTCTTCACGAAAACGCTCTTTTTCCTGCCGGGTCGTGCGGGAAAGCCAACCACCCTTGCCGGCTGCAAGTGCAAGATTCTCTTCGATCGTCATTCCCGGCGCAGTACCACGCATCGGGTCCTGATAAAGGCGTCCGATCTCTTTTGCACGTGCATGCTGCGGCATAAATGTAATATCCCTGCCGTCCAACTCGATCGAACCGGAATCTGTAAGAAAATCACCGCAGATCGCATTAAAAAATGTTGATTTTCCTGCACCATTGGAACCGATGATCGTAGCAAAATCGCCTTTTTTCAGTTCCAGGGAAAGATCTTCTATTGCTTTTTTTTCGTTTACGGTTCCCGGATTAAATATTTTTGAAATATGGCTGATTTTTAACATGGATCATCTTCCTCCTTTTGTATGAGTCATTCTTCTTCGGATCTGCGGCCACTGTTTCTTAAGATATGGACCGGAAATTGCAAGAACAACGATCACAGAGGATACCAGCTTCAGCATAAATGCCGGCATGTTGAACCGAAGTGCAATGGTGTACACAAGGCGGAAGATAAAGGAACCAAGTACCATTCCCACCGCTCTCACAAAAATCCCTCCATGTCCGAGAAGGGTACCTCCGATCAGCAATGATGCCAGTGCGATGGTGACCATACCCTGACCGATGTTGATATCTACGGATTTCTGTGACTGAGACAGAAGACATCCGGAAAGTGCGGTAAATGCATTTGCCACGCAAAGACCGATCACTGTTGTAAATACCGGATTGATAGAGGAAGATTTTACCATATCGGAATTATTTCCGGTTGCCCTGATCGCAAGACCAAGTCTTGTTTTCAGAAAGAATACCAGAAATACAATCACGAGGATCACTGCGATGGCTGCAATAAGGATATCTTCCCTGCCTTTTAACGGTGTACCTGCAAGCACGTCCTTCATCATGGTAAATACTGTGGTCGTCCGATTCATATTGATCAGGGATGACCCTCCCATGACCGCAATATTTACGGAATATAATGCAGTATTTACAATAATACCTGCAAGCAGGCTATCTACTCCCAGCTTCGTCTGCAGGATAGCCGTTACAAATCCCGATGTAACACCTGCTGCCATAGCTGCCGCAATGGACAGGAACGGATGTCCGCTTACAGCAACTACGGCTCCTACAGCGGCTCCGAAGGTAAAGCAGCCATCTGTAGAAAGGTCGCAGACATTCAGCATGGAATAACTAAGGAACAAGGCAAGAACTGTCAGAGAACAGATCAGTCCAAGCTTCAGGGCTGTCTCCCCGAGGGAGAGCATAGTTGCAATCGTCACAGTGATTTCCTCCAATTGGATTTATTTCATAACTGCTCACAAAAATGAGCGGTTAATTTATTTTGATTCTACTTCATCAAAGCTTTCTGCAGTTGTGATCTCGTTTACCTGTGTGCAGAGAGGCTCAAATGCCTTCTTTACGGTATCGAAATCAAATCCAAGTGCCTTGCATGTTTCCGTATTAACTGTTGCAGTACCATTGTCAAAGGTTTCAACAGCTGTCTTAGACGGATCCGCATTATCTACCAGGATGTCAGCGATCATATCGGCTGTTTTCTGTCCCAGATTTGCATAATCAACACCATATCCTACAAAGGCACCATTTAATGCAAAGGAGTCGGCACCTGTGTAGTGCGGGATTCTTGCGTCGATGAATTTTTCATAAATAGAAAGCTCTGCTGTCATGATGGTGTTGTCCGTAGGTGTAAATACGGCATCCACACCGTCAGCGATCAGTGCATCTGCTGCGAGCTGGACTTCATCGGTAGTGGTTCCGGTACGCTCTACATATTCGATTTTCTCTTTATCCAGATAATCTTTTGCTTCCTGAATTGCTGTTGTGGAGGAATCCTGTCCTACATCATAGAGGAGACCGATCTTCTTTACATCCGGATTCTGTGCCTGGATCAGCTTCATGATAGAAGAAGTATCTAGGTAATCACTGGTTCCTGTAATGTTTGCGCCAGGAGCATCCAGAGAATCTACAAGACCGGAGCCAACCGGATCAGATACTGCTGAGAAAACAACCGGTGTATCACTTCCCTCTGTAGCAGACTGCATACGCATTGCTACCGGTGTAGCCACACCTACCATCAGGTCAACCTTATCCGCCTGAAAATCTGAAATGATCTGTTCCATAACACTGGCATCTGCATTACAGTTGTCATAAGACACATCAAATGTAACACCCTTTTCTTTGCCAAGCTCTTCCAGACGGGACTGGATGTTGTCTACGATCTGGTTCAGGGAAGCATCATCTACATAATTGCAGATGCCCACTTTAAAATCCTCCGCCATAACCGGGCTTGCCACCATCATAGTTGTTGCTGCTACTGCTGCTGCGATCACTAACATTCTTTTTTTCATAATTTTGTTCTCCCTTCTTATTCCGCTTATGATTACTTATTTGTACACCCTGCGGTCTGCTTTTCCGGAACAACTTTCATGCAACAGAATCGCTTTTCCTGTAACACAAAAACCGTCCCAAGCTTATATCATGCTTGAGACGGTAATAAAAGTTCTTTATTATCGCGGTACCACTCAAATTGACGAATCGTCCACTTTCCGGCGTACTAACATACACTCCTCATTGGTAACGGGTTCGGTTCCCGTCGGCGCCTACTGTACAGATAAATAGTTCGGGCCGCCCTCGAAAGTCCATTCAACATCTGGTCCCCTGCGGATTTCCACCACCACCGCTCTCTGTGAAGTTTCCTGAAATGTTTACTTCTCTTTCTCACTGGTTTGTTTTTTAAGTTGTGTTTACTTTAGCACATCAACGTGAGTCTGTCAAGCCCAAAAATAAAATTAATTCTTAAAGCTGTGGATCGGTGCCGGGATCCTTCCGCCTCTCTGTACAAATGCATCACAGGAGAAGGAATTTACAGGCATGATCGGAGCATATCCAAGAAGGCCTCCGAACTCAACCGTTTCGCCCACACCCTTACCGATAACCGGGATGAGACGTACTGCAGTTGTCTTCTGATTTACCATACCGATGGCAGACTCATCTGCGATGATACCTGCCAGTGTGGTCGCCTTGGTATCTCCCGGAACTGCGATCATGTCCAGACCAACAGAGCATACACAGGTCATGGCTTCCAGCTTCTCCAGAGTAAGAGCTCCCTCGTTTACCGCATCGATCATTCCCTGATCCTCGCTGACAGGAATAAAGGCACCACTTAATCCGCCCACAGCTGCTGCTGCCATAACGCCGCCTTTCTTCACCTGGTCGTTGAGAAGTGCAAGCGCTGCAGTTGTTCCCGGTGCGCCGGCTCTCTCAAGGCCGATCTCTTCCAGGATCTCAGCTACGGAATCACCGATAGCCGGTGTCGGTGCAAGAGAAAGATCCACGATACCAAACGGCACGTCAAGACGCTTGGATGCCTCACGTGCAACCAGCTGTCCAACTCGTGTAACCTTAAACGCAGTACGTTTGATCATCTCGCAGAGGGTTCCGAAATCCTCTCCACGAACCTGCTCCAGGGCTTTCTTCACAACTCCGGGGCCACTGACACCTACGTTGATGATGCAGTCCGCCTCTGTGACACCGTGGAACGCGCCTGCCATGAACGGATTGTCATCCGGTGCGTTGCAGAACACCACAAGTTTGGCACATCCAAGAGAATCCTGGTCCTTAGTAGCCTCTGCTGTTGCAAGGACGATCTCGCCCATCAGCTTTACGGCATCCATGTTGATACCGGTCTTGGTGGAACCAACGTTTACAGAACTGCAGACACGCTCTGTTTCTGCCATTGCCTGAGGAATGGAGCGGATGAGAAGCTCTTCTGCCGGAGTCATTCCCTTGCTTACCAGTGCAGAATATCCGCCGATAAAGTTAACGCCAACTTCCTTGGCACATTTATCCAGTGTTCTTGCGATGGTCACAAAATCCTCCGGTTTCTTACATGCAGCCCCGCCAACCAGAGCAATGGGTGTTACGGAAATTCGTTTATTTACAACCGGGATACCGTACTCGGTTGCGATCTCATCACCGGTAGCCACCAGATTTCTGGCCTTTGTGGTGATCTTTTCGTATATTTTCTGATTCAGTGCATCCAGGTCAGGATCGATACAGTCCAGAAGGCTGATCCCCATGGTGATGGTACGCACATCCAGATTCTCCTGCTCGATCATTTTATTTGTCTCGTTTACCTCAAAAATATTGATCATTTTATTTTCTCCCTGATGATTGATGTAAAGTAGATATCATATGCATTCGCAATCCGCATTCGGTGCCTGATCATACTCGATGCATCATGTTAAAAATATCTTCATGCTGGCAGTGGATCACAACACCGATTTCCTTGCCCAGATTCTCAAGTTCTCTTGCAAGTTCACCGCCATCCTTTTCACATTTTGCTGTGTCTGCGATCATCATCATGTTGAAGTAACCCTGAACGATGGTCTGAGAAATATCCAGAATATTAACCTGATTCTCTGCAAGATATGTACAAACCTTTGCAATAATTCCTACTGTGTCGTTTCCTACTACTGTGATAATTGTCTTCTTCATCGTTTTTTCCTTTCTACACTGTGATTATTTCTGATATGTGATCCCTCTTCGCTACCTGGATCTTAAAATCCCTGGAACGGTACGGGTTGTCACCAAGTGTCACCTCCGAGCACACAGTCTCGTAGGCAAGTTCTTCATAATTGTTTTCTCTGCTTAAATGGCCTAGAAAAACCGCCTTCAAATTATCATGAAGGATCCGACAGAGCAGACGTCCTGCATTCTCATTGGAGAGATGCCCACGGTCTCCCAGAATCCTCTGTTTGAGATAATAAGGGTATTTTCCGACCTGAAGCATACGGATGTCATGATTCGCTTCCAAAAGCACCGCATCCAGATTCTCCAGATTTTTTACAATGTAATCATTATATTTTCCAAGGTCTGTGGCAATGCCCACAGAATGCTCTCCACATTCCAGGCGGTAGCCCACCGGCTGTGCGGCATCATGGGGAATGGTAAAAGGATTTACCGTCAGGTCCTTGATCTCAAAAGGCTCATCCTCCCGGATCTCGTGGATCAGTCCCTCCGGCATTTTCCCAAGGGATTTCATACGAAGCATCGCATCTGCTGTTCCACCTGTGGTATAGATGGGAATTCCGTATTTTCTGGAGATCACTCCCAGTCCCTTGATATGGTCAGAATGTTCATGTGTGATCAGGATGCCATCCACATCTTTCCCGGTAAGATCCAGGGAATTCAGGCCTTTTTCGATACTCTTCCCGCTGATCCCCACATCTACCAGAACATGTGCCTCCTCAGAGCCCACATAAATACAGTTGCCGCTGCTTCCGCTGGCAATACTACAAAGTCTCATTTCTCTCTATCCCTTCTCTGATCTGTCTCCGGGTTTCCTTCAGATCTCCATTATTCCCGATCACATAATCCGTATGTTCTCTGAAAACCTGGTCAGATACCTGGTTTCGGATAATGCCAAGAGATTTCTCTCTGGAATAGCCGCGGCTTTCCATCAGACGACGGATCCGGATTTCCTCCTCTGTATACACATACCAGACTTCATCACAGAATTCCTGATAATTCTCTTCCAGAAAAAGAGCAGCTTCCACAACACAGATTCCTCTTCCGGCATCCTTCTGTTCTCCAAGAAGATCCAGGATTCTCTGCTTTACAGCCGGATGAATGATCCCGTTTAATTTCAAAAGCATATCCTTATCTGTGAATACTACATCAGAAATCCGTTTCCGGTCAATAGTTTTATCTTTTTTTATGATTTCTTTTCCAAACAATGCGATCACCGCATCGTAACACTCTTCCCCCGGTTCCATCAGAATGTGACCAAGCTGGTCTGCCTGGATCACATATGCCTGGAAATCTTCTTCCAGGATTCCAAGTACTGTACTTTTTCCGGCCCCTACTCCGCCGGTTACTCCGATCACTCTCATTTATTTCGCCTCATACCAGCTGTCACCCTGGTGCATATCTACGTCAAGTTCCACTGCAAGATCTGCAGCTCCCTTCATCTCTTCTTCCAGAATACGGGAAACTTCCTCGATCTCTTCTTTCTTTGTCTCGATCAGAAGCTCATCGTGAACCTGCAGCACCAGCCTTGAACGCAGTCCCTCTTTTTTCATTCGTTCGTAAACATGGTTCATGGCTATTTTGATGATATCTGCTGCAGTACCCTGGATCGGAGAGTTCATGGCTACACGTTCTCCGAAGGAGCGCTGCATGAAATTACTGGATTTCAGCTCCGGCACGGGCCTTCGTCTGCCGAACATAGTTGTCACATAACCGTGTTCCTTGCCATCCTTTACCAGACCGTCCAGAAAACCCTTGATCTTCGGATAGGTCTCAAAATATTTCTCAATATAGGCAGCTGCCTCTTTTCTGGTAATACTCAGATCCTGGCTCAGTCCAAAGGAACTGATCCCATAAACGATTCCGAAATTTACCGCCTTGGCATTTCTTCGCTGAAGAGATGTCACCTCATCCAGCGGCACATGAAACACCTGGGATGCGGTGAGCCGGTGGATATCCTCCGCCTCACGATAAGCCTGGATCAGTTTTTCATCACCGGACATATGTGCCAGCACACGAAGCTCGATCTGGGAATAATCTGCATCCAGAAATACAAATCCCTCTTCCGGCACAAAAACCTTACGGATCAGCCTGCCCAGCTCCATGCGGACCGGTATGTTCTGGAGATTCGGATCTGTACTGCTGATACGACCGGTTGCTGTGATCGTCTGATTAAAAGTAGAGTGGATCCTTCCATCTTCTCCGATCACATTTCCGAGACCATCTGCATAAGTGGATTTCAGCTTGGTCAGCTGGCGGTACTCCAGGATATCTTTTACGATGGCATGATCCGGTGCCAGCTTATCCAGGATATCCGCCGCTGTGGAATAGCCGGTCTTGGTCTTCTTTCCACCTGAAAGTCCCAGCTTTTCAAAAAGGATCACACCCAGCTGTTTCGGGGAATTGATATTAAACTCCTCCCCTGCTTCCTGCCAGATGGTTTTTTCCAGCTCCTGGATACGGACTTTAAGTTTTTCGCCATAGCTCTTAAGCTCTTCACCCTTAACGGAAATCCCCCATTTTTCCATAGAATCCAGGGTAAAGACAAGAGGAAGCTCGATCTCATCATAAACCTTACGCATGCCTGTTTCATCCAGTTTTTCAAGAAGAACTTTTCGGGCCATGCAGGGCACAAACGCCTGATAGCAGGCATAATTTCCAAGACATTCCAGCTCCTCTTCCCAGGCCTTTTTCAGAGAAGTCTTTCCAAGAAGGTCTTCCTTTGAGGGGAGCATCATACCATCCAGATATTCTCTGGCGATGTCATCATGGGAATAAGAAGATTTCAGCGGATTCAGAAGATATGCAGCAACCCCCGCATCAAAAACCTTCTTCGAATCGTCAAGGGAAACATGTTTGAGAACTGATTTAATATCCATAGCACAGAGTACCGTACTGTCCGCCAGAGTTTTCAGTTTTCCGCAAAGGTAATCCCCTGTGAGAAGTCCTCCCACCGGAATCTGATAGATTTCTTTTTCATCCAGGACCAATCCCACGGTATACACCTGATCCGAATCTGCAAGAACAGAAATACCCACCTGATCTTTCTGCGCTGCTTTTTCAAACAGTGCCTCCACACCGGAAAGATCATTGCATGTAAAAAATTCCAGTTCCATGGAGGAATCTGCTGTCGTAGCCGGATCAAAACGGTTCAGCATGTTCTTAAATTCCAGGCGTTTACACAATTCATATGCCTCTGGAGTATAGGGATTTTCCACTTTCGCTTTTTCGTAGGAAAATTCCAGCGGACTGTCTGTGTTGATGGTTGCAAGCTCTTTGGAAAGCTGCGCCAGATCATAATGCTCGCGGAGAGATTCTTTCGCCTTATTAGGCTTTACCTCTTCCAGATGCTCATGAGCATTCTCAATGGAACCGAACTGCACGATCATCTTGGTCGCGGTCTTCTCTCCAACGCCCGGGATTCCCGGAATATTATCGGAGCTGTCGCCCATCAGTGCTTTCAGTTCTATAATCTGCGGCGGCGTTACCTGATATTTTTCAAGAACTTCCGCTGTATGGTAGTTTTCAATGGTTGTCTTTCCCCGGACAGTCTTCGGAAGCCGGATCAGCACCTTATCTGTGGCAAGCTGAAGAAGATCCCGATCTCCGGAAAGAATGGTAACATCCATGCCCTTTGCTTCACTTCTTCTGGCGACCGTACCAAGAAGATCATCTGCTTCATAGCCTTCCAGAGACATGATGTTGATTCCCATGGCAGAAAGCATCTCCTTGATCAGCGGAACCTGTTCCCGAAGCTCCTCCGGCATGGGTTTTCGGGTGCCTTTATAGGCTTCATATCTCTTATGCCGGAACGTAGGTGCACTCAGATCAAATGCAACAGTAAGATACTCCGGCTTCTCTTCCTCCATGATCCTGAACATAATATTCAGAAATCCATATACTGCTCCTGTATGACGTCCTTCTGCATTGGTAAGATCCGGCAGACCATAAAACGCACGGTTCAGGATGCTGTGACCATCGATCAGTAATATTTTTTCACTCAAAATCAAATTCCCTCCTTCAGTTCCAGGATCACAAAAACAAGAAAGACCACCAGTGCTGCGATCAGAACACAGACTGCCACTGCAGCGATCGCTCTGTGAAATTTCTTTTTTCGGATATACCTTTTGGATTTTCGGATATCCTCTTCCAGAAGCTCCTTAAAATCCAGAACAGAATCTTCCCGTTTCTCATCCAGCTGCTGCATGGCCTTATGTACAATGAAATATGTGGCAAGCTCATCGTAGCAGGAGGAACACTTCTCAATATGCTCCAGAAAATCCTCCAGATCATTCAACGGCAACGTATGATCGATATATCTATTAACCATTCCCTCTGCAATACGACAATTCATATTTTCCCTCTCTTTCAAAGCAGCAGATTCTCTCTTACCCAAAAGCTTCTTCTGAAATTCAGCCCGACAATTTGCCCGGGCCGGAGAAACACTTCCCAGAATGTTACCATTATAGCGAATTAAACGTTGAATGACAAGGGCGGTTTCCTGTGGTATACTTGAGATGTCACGGTCAGGAAACAGGAAAATTGACCAAATATGAAAATCCAGGCAAGGAGGATCACCATTATGAAATCTATAGCAATCGTTACAGACAGTAACTGCGGCATGTCTCCCGCTCAGGCAAAAGACCTTGGCATCTACATGCTTCCAATGCCGTTTTTTATAGATGATAAGGAATATCTGGAAGACATTGACATGAACCAATCAGAATTCTTTCAGCATCTTGAACAAAATCCAGGCTGCAGAGTTTCCACATCCCAGCCCACACCGGAATCCGTCACTACCCTCTGGGACAAGCTGCTCAAAGACTACGACGAGATCGTACATATCCCCATGTCCAGCGGTCTCTCCAGCTCCATGCAGACTGCCCGTATGCTTGCAGAAGACTATGATGGCCGTGTACGTGTCGTAAATAACCAGAGGATCTCCGGAACCTTACGTTACTCTGCCATCGAGGCTGTCCAGCAGGCTAAAAACGGTCTCTCTGCCGATGAGATCGGAACCTGGCTGGAAGAAACCCGCTTCGACTCCAGCATCTATATCACTGTAGCTACTCTGAAGTACCTGAAACAGGGCGGCCGCATCACTCCTGCTGCAGCAGCCATCGGAACCATGCTCCGTCTGAAGCCGGTTCTGCAGATTCAGGGCGAAAAGCTGGACGCCTTCTCCAAGGCCCGCACCATGACTCAGGCAAAAAACACTATGACTAAAGCCATCAAAGATGACATTGCAGACCGCTTCGGAGAAAAGATCAACCTGGATGTCATCCACTCCCACAACCTGGAAGCGGCCGAAGAATTCCGAAAAGAAGTCCTCACCACCTTCCCAAACATCGGTGAAGTCAACATCTTCCCTCTCTCCCTGAGCGTTTCCTGCCACATCGGCCCCGGAAGCCTTGCTCTCACCTGCTCCAAGGTACACCCGGAAATCTGGTAAATAATCTAAACAATTTATATTTTTACAACAAAAGCGGAGTCTCTCGGACCCCGCTTTTTTCTTGCTATCCTGATTAATTTTCCTGTGTATCCTCAATCTCCACCGGTGCTTCATTCAGGATCTTCATAAACTCCTCACCGGTAATCGTCTCATGCTCATACAGATACTTGGCAATCTCATGAAGCTTTCCGATATTATCCGTCAGGATCTTCGTAGCCTTTTCATGCTCCCGTCTTACAAGCTCCACAACCTTCTTATCCAGAAGCGTCTGCGTCTCAAAGGAACAGGTGAGACTTGCGTCTCCGCCAAGATACTGATTGCTCACATTTTCCATGGCAACCATGTCAAAATCATCACTCATACCATACCTGCTGATCATCGCTCTGGCAATCTTGGTCGCCTGCTCAATATCATTGGAGGCACCGGTAGTAATAGAATGGAAGATCAGCTCTTCCGCTGCACGGCCGCCTGTAAATGTAGCGATCTTATTCTCCAGTTCTTCCTTACTCATCAGGAAATGTTCCTGTTCATCCACCTGCATGGTATATCCCAGTGCACCGGAGGTACGTGGAATGATCGTGATCTTATGGACCGGTGCAGAATCTGTCTGCTTGGCAGCAACCAGTGCATGACCAACCTCATGATAAGAAACGATCAGTTTTTCCTTATTGGAAAGTACACGATTCTTTTTCTGATATCCGGCAATAACAACTTCGATACTTTCTTCAAAATCCGCCTGTGTGGCAAATTTCCGTCCGTCGCGGACTGCACGGAGAGCTGCCTCGTTGACAATATTGGCAAGCTCCGCACCGGAGGCCCCGACGGCCGCCTTGGCAATTTCATCAAACCGGACTGTGTCCGCAATTTTGATCTTCTTGGCATGGACCTTCAGGATTTCCTCACGCCCCTGAAGATCCGGAAGCTCAACCGGGATCCTTCTGTCAAAACGTCCAGGACGAAGAAGTGCAGGGTCAAGGGAATCCGGTCGGTTGGTAGCTGCCAAGATCACAACACCCTTGGAACCGTCAAAACCGTCCATCTCTGTCAGAAGCTGGTTCAGTGTCTGTTCACGCTCATCGTTTCCGCCGCCCATTCCGGAGCCGTCACGTTTCTTGCCGATGGTATCGATCTCATCAATAAATACGATACATGGTGCTTTCTCATTGGCCTGTTTAAAAAGATCACGTACCTTGGCAGCACCCATACCAACAAACATCTCCACAAATTCCGAACCGGAAATTGAGAAAAACGGAACCTCCGCCTCACCGGCAACTGCCTTGGCAAGAAGGGTTTTACCGGTTCCTGGAGGGCCTACAAGAAGGGCACCCTTCGGCATGGAAGCACCGATCTCTCTGTATTTCTCCGGATTATGAAGGAAATCTACAATTTCCGTCAAAAGCTCCTTGGCTTCATCCTCACCGGCAACATCTGAAAATTTGATTCCCGTAGAGGATTTCACATAAACCTTGGCATTGCTTTTGCCAAAGGACATCATTCCTCCCGGTCCTCCGCTGCCCATGGAGCTCATCATCTTCTTGCTGAGCCAGCGTCCCAGAAGAACAAAGATCGCGATCGGAAGTACATATCCCAGGATCAGAGACAAAAGCAATGACTGCCTCTGGGGTGCAGTTCCCTCTATACTTACTCCTGCATCGTAAAGATGTGATACAAGATCCTGATCATCTACAGATACCGTCTTGCAATAGACATCATTTCCATCCACTTTCATAGTATAATAAATGTAATCGGAATTAAGGGTTGCCTCATATACTTTTCCTCTGTCTACGGCTTTCAGAAAGGTGGTGTAATCGGTTTCTTTTACACTTCTCTCAGAAAGAGCAGGAAGAGCAAAAACATTCAGCAGAACAATAATGACGACCGCAATGATATAATATACATACAGCGGCCGCTTCTCTGGTTTTTTGGAATTCAGATTCATGCAGTCTCCTCCGTTATCTTATAGTATATCGCTATATCCACAGTGCTATATCAGGTGGTACAGCCTTGTAGTACACTGTACCACTTTTTTCAGTCAATTTCAAGGATGCCTCATCCGATTTCATAAACATTTTAGAATTAAAAATATTTCCAAATAATACCTTTATTCTGAAAAAATCCTTGCAAGCCACCTGATACTGTGCTATTATAATAAATGGTTATGCCGCTGTGGCGGAATTGGCAGACGCACTTGACTCAAAATCAAGCGGAGCAATCCGTGCCGGTTCGAGTCCGGCCAGCGGCATTCGCATAAAAGACCTGACGGAGAAATCTGTCAGGTCTTTATTATATAATACAAAAAAATCACGAAAGGAATAAAAAAATGGAAAAAGACAAAAGCTTTTTAGGAACCGAGCCTGTCGGAAAGCTGCTTCTGCGGCTTGCACTTCCTACAGTTGCCGCACAGCTCATCAATATGCTCTACAATATCGTCGACCGTATCTATATTGGTCATATTCCCGGAGAGGGTGCTCTTGCCCTTACCGGTGTAGGTGTCTGTATGCCGCTTATCATGGTCGTATCCGCCTTTGCTGCTCTTGTCGGAAACGGAGGCGCTCCCAGAGCCAGCATCTTTATGGGTAAAAATGACACGTCAAAAGCCGAACAGACTCTCGGAAACTGCTTCACCATGCAGATCATCATCTCCCTGATCCTGACTGTTATCCTGTTTCTCGGAAACCGCATCCTTCTCCTTGCATTCGGCGCCAGTGCAAACACCATCGACTATGCGGTGGGTTACATGAATATCTATGCAGTAGGAACTATTTTTGTACAGCTGACTCTTGGCATGAATAATTTCATCACAGCCCAGGGATTCGCAAAAACCGGAATGCTCTCTGTACTGATCGGTGCGATCTCCAACATTATTCTGGATCCGGTTTTTATTTTCGGATTCCACATGGGTGTCCGGGGCGCTGCTCTGGCAACGGTGATCTCCCAGGCATTTTCCTGCATCTGGGTCCTCTCATTCCTCTTTGGAAAAAAGACCTTCCTGAAGCTTCGGAAAAGCACCATGAAACTGAAAGCCGATATCATTCTGCCCTGTATGGCTCTTGGCTCTTCTCTCTTTGTCATGCAGCTCAGTGAAAGCGTTATCTCTGTCTGCTACAACTCCTCCCTCTTAAAATACGGCGGGGATGTTGCCGTAGGAGCCATGACCATCCTTACCAGCGTCATGCAGTTTGCCATGCTTCCTCTTCAGGGACTTGGTCAGGGTGCACAGCCTATCATCAGCTACAACTATGGTGCACGTAACGAAAAACGTGTACGTTCTACATTTAAGCTTCTTGTAAAAACAAGTGTTTCTTATTCCGTAATCCTGTGGCTGATCATTATGATCTTCCCGCAGCTCTTTGCCGGAATGTTTACTTCGGACAGTACATTACTTGTTTTCACAAAGACAGCTCTCCGGATCTATATGGCAGTTGTGTTTATCTTTGGTATCCAGATTGCCTGCCAGATGACCTTTATCTCCCTTGGCAGAGCCAAAGATTCCATCATCGTGGCTATTGTTCGAAAATTTGTTCTGGTCATCCCGCTGATCTATATTCTGCCCCATATTTTCCGTTCTGACCGGACAAATGCAGTTTATATGGCCGAGCCGGTTGCGGATATCCTGGCTGTTACATTTACCGCCATCCTGTTTTTCTTTGAGTTTAGAAAAGCCCTGGCAGAAATCTCCGGCAGCCGGAATCAGTAACCCTGCATTTGCCCCCCTTCCGCCCTGCTCGTGGTCTTATACCTCTTATCAGACGCTTAAACATGAAACAGCCTTCCAGCATCATTACTAGGATGCATAGAAGGCTGTTTTTATATATTTCTGCTATTTTATTTCAATTCGTCTTCATCCTGAAGAAGTTTCTCAAAAACAGGGAAGCAGTCAAATGTTGCAAAATAATCTCTCGGTGTCTCGGCACGACGGATCATCTCAAAGCTGCCGTCCTCATGAAGAAGGATCTCTGCAGATTTCAGTTTACCATTGTAGTTGTAGCCCATTGCAAAACCATGAGCACCTGTATCATGGATCACAAGAAGATCTCCCTTATCGATTTTCGGAAGCATACGGTCAATGGCAAATTTATCATTATTCTCACAGAGGGAACCTGTCACATCATATTTATGATCGCACGGCTCGTTCTCCTTACCCATAACCGTAATGTGATGATAAGCACCATACATAGCCGGACGCATCAGATTTACTGCGCAGGCATCTACGCCGATATATTCTTTATGTGTATGTTTCTCATGGATCGCTTTTGTGACAAGGCAGCCATACGGTCCCATCATGAAACGGCCAAGCTCTGTATAGATCGCAACATCACCCATTCCTTCCGGAACAAGGACTTCTTCATAAACCTTTCGGACACCCTCACCGATCACACGGATATCGTTTGGCTCCTGATCCGGTTTATAAGGAATTCCGATACCACCGGAAAGGTTGATGAATTTAATGTGTGCACCTGTCTCTTTCTGAAGCTTCACGGCAAGCTCAAACATAACCTTTGCAAGCATTGGATAATAGTCATTGGTCACTGTGTTGCTTGCAAGGAATGCATGGATTCCGAACTCTTTGGCACCTTTGGATTTTAGGATACGGAATGCGTCAAAGATCTGCTCGGTAGTCATTCCGTATTTTGCATCTCCGGGATTATCCATGATACCGTTACTGATCTTGAATACTCCACCTGGATTGTAACGGCAGCTGATCACTTCCGGGATTTTCCCGAGAGCTTTCTCTACGCTCTCAATATGTGTGATGTCATCAAGGTTGATGATTCCACCGATCTCATCTGCATATCTGAACTCTTTCTCCGGTGTGTCATTGGAAGAAAACATGATATCGCCCTTTTTGCAGCCTACTGCCTTGGCCATCATAAGTTCTGTTTCTGAGGAGCAGTCGCAGCCACAGCCATACTCCTGCAGAATATTGATCAGATATGGATTCGGTGTTGCCTTTACCGCAAAAAATTCCTTGAATCCTTTGTTCCATGCAAAAGCCTCTTTCAGGGCTTTTGCATTCTCACGGATTCCTTTCTCATCATAGAGATGGAAGGGTGTCGGAAACTTTTCAGTAATCTCGTTGAGTTTCTCAAGTGTCACAAATGGTTCTTTTTTCATAATAACTGCATCTCCTGTTTTTTCGACTGCTATTCCCGAAGAAACCTCAGTCTTATTCTGCCTCGATCACGTGCATCATATTTGTCACTGCACCACGACCGTTTGTCATGTTGGTCGCAGGGTCTCCTGCTGTAAATACAACAAGGTCTCCTTTATGTATCAGATGACGGCTACGGACAACATTCATAGCCTGAGACATGATATGGTCCGTGGTATCTCTCTGATATCCTTTCAGAGGTGTTACACCCCAGATCAGCTGAAGTTTATGCTGGATAGTTGAGTTCGGTGTGATCGCATAGATCGGAACCTTCGGGCGGAAATTGGAGATCAGTCTGGCTGTATTTCCACTCATTGTCGGTGTTACGATAGCGTTCGCCTTCAGGTTCTTTGCAGTACGCACCGTTGCAAGTGCCACTGCACTGGAGATCTTCTCTCTTCCGTCCATGGAACGATGTTCAATAAACACTTTATAATCCAGATGCGGCTCTGTCATCTCTGCGATATCTGCCATCATCTTAAGAGCATCAATCGGATATTTGCCGGCTGCTGTCTCTCCGGAGAGCATGATCGCATCGGTTCCGTCGTAGATCGCATTGGCAACATCAGCTACCTCTGCACGTGTAGGACGCGGATTACGGATCATGGAATCAAGCATCTGTGTTGCCGTAATAACCGGTGTATAATGTTCGTTACACTTACGGATGATCTCCTTCTGGATGTGAGGTACCTGGCTTGCAGGAATTTCCACACCGAGATCTCCTCTGGCAACCATGATACCATCAGATGCTTCAATGATGGAATCAATATTCTCAACACCCTCTGCATTCTCGATCTTCGCGATAATACCGATATCTTTTCCGCCATTATCATTCAGAAGCTTACGGATCTCACGGATCACCTCTGCGGAACGGACAAAAGATGCCGCGATGAAATCAAATTTCTGTTCGATACCAAAGATGATATCCTTTTTATCCTGCTCTGTGATTCCCGGAAGATTTACTTTTACATAGGGAACATTCACACCCTTCTTCTCTCCCAGCTCACCACCGTTTAAGATATCACAGACAATATCAGTTCCCCTGATTGTCTTAACCTCAAGCTCAATCAGACCATCATCAATGAGAATCCTGTTTCCCGGTTTTACATCCTTGTAAAGTGTCTCATATGTGATAGCGACCTTTGTGCTGTCGCCTTCAAAATCGCCAATTCCAAGTACAAACTGTTTTCCTGCTTCCAGCTTAACCTTCTGTCCGTCCTTTAAAAGTCTGGTACGGATCTCCGGTCCCTTTGTGTCAAGAAGCATGGCAATAGGCATATCAAGTTCCTCACGAAGCTCTTTGATCATATCCACACGGCCCTTCTGTTCCTCGTGGTCTCCGTGAGAAAAGTTAAATCTGGCAATATCCATTCCATTCTCCATAAGAGCCTTCAGAGTTTCCCTGTTATTGCTGGCAGGTCCAAGTGTACAGATAATCTTAGTTTTTTTCATAATAATGCTCTCCTTCGTTTGTGCGTTTTACTGTACGTGTTTATGTGTAAATAAATGATCCTGACAATATTCATAATTTCCGTTGCACTTTGAGCAGAAACGGAACTCCAGATTTGGATCATCCTTTTCGGTACGTCCGCAGATCGCACATTTATGCTTGGCGATCCCATCCGGACCAGAGCCCGTTCTGGAAGGAGCCATCGCCTTCTTAAACTGCTGCCTCCTGTGAATTTCCTTCGGATTGTAACGATTCATATCTCGGGTACTGAAATAAAAGATCACAAAGTTTAAAAGTGATGCTACGATCGGCACCACGCCTACCCAAAGCCCGACTCGAAGATAAGATACGATATCCCACGCAATAAACAGTCCGTATACAAAGGCCATCCATTTCATCCTGATCGGGATCACAAACATAAGAAGCAGCTGAAGATCCGGATATGTGACTGCATAGGCAAGGAAAATGGAAAGACTGATATAATATGTGGTAAAAATATTTCCGCCAAGAGAGTAGGCGATCCCGTTCATCACCACATAACCACCTGTAAATACATGTAAAAGCACTGCTGCGATCACAGTAAACAAAACACCTGAAAAAATATACAATGTGTACCGGAAAGTTCCCCAGGTACGTTCCAGTGAAGTACCGATCGGATAATAGAAGAAAAAGATTGCGAGAAGGAACATCACAAGATTTCCGGTTCCTCCCACACTGGATGGCGGATAGATCACCCATGTCACCAGTCTCCAGATCTGTCCCTTCATGACCATGGACATATCAAGACTCAGCATATTCAAAACTCCCGGAGCAAACATGGCCAGAAAATATCCCAGCACATAGCATCCAATGATGTAAACAGTCAGATTCGGAATCCCGAATCTTCCGAATTTACGTTCCAGTTTGTCGATAAATTTCATTAAAATCTCCTTTCAGAAAACTTTTGAAAATCAGAAAAATCGCTTCTTGGAAAGAATGATCGCTGCCACAACACTGATCGCCACAGAAATCAGGATAATGATCAGAAATCCCAATGGACTCCTTGATAAGGGCATACCGGAACCAGCCACATTCATTCCGTAAGCACTGAACACAATAGTCGGAATACTCATGACAATAGTAATGATCGCTAGTACCTTCATAACGATATTCATATTATTGGAGATGATCGATGCAAAAGCATCCATAGTTCCGTTCAGGATACCGCTGTACACATTGGCCATTTCGATCGCCTGCTTATTCTCAGTGATGACATCCTCCAGAAGATCGGTGTCCTCCGGATATTTCTTGATACTGTCTATCTTCAGAAGCTTCTCCAGCACAACCTCGTTAGACCGGAGTGACGTAATAAAATAAGTCAGGGATTTCTGCAGCTCCAGAAGCTCGATCAGCTCCTCATTTCTTGTGGAAAGATGCAGTTTTTCTTCCACCTGCTCACTTTTTTTGTCAATGATACGCAGATAACGCAGGTACATACTCGCATTTCTGTAAAGGATCTGAAAGATAAAACGGGTCTTCATATAGGTAAAAAAGCTCCGGACTCTTCCCTCCATAAATCTGGTAAGAACCGGTGTGTCCTCCAGGCAGATGGTAAAGATCATAGATCCCGTCACAATGATGCCAAGCGGTATTGTCCCATACCAGTCCTTGTCATTACGTTCCTCGATCATAGGAACGTCAACCAGGATCAGTGTATAATTATCCTCAACTTCGATACGTGACCGTTCTTCCTCATCCAAAGGGGATCGTAAATCGTCAACCTCTATATCAAACTTCTCGGAAAATTCAAAAATCTCTGTTGCCGTCGGATTCGTCAGCGCAATCCAGCAGCCTTCCTCCGGTTCCTGTATCTGGTGGATGGCTCCGTCTATTGTCTTGTAAATCCTTACCACGATTCCCACTTCCCTTCTCTTGCTTTTCTTTTGCCAGAGCAAAATTCTTTTTTATTATAAATAGTCAAAATAGCTTTGTCAATTCATACATTTTCTTTTTAAAAAGGCTTTTAATTAATTTCACATGATCTTTACATAAAAATTCATTCTGCATTCCACGTTCTTTACATTTTTTCCGGCTTCCTATATAATGATTCCAGAATTCCAACGAAAGGAAGTTATACAAATGAGTCAGTCATCATTCGGAAAAAAATTCGTGGTTACCACCTGGGGAGAATCTCACGGCAAGGCCATCGGTGCCGTTCTCGACGGCTGTCCCGCAGGTCTTTCTCTCTGTGAAGAAGATATCCAGGTTTTTCTTGACCGGAGAAAGCCCGGTCAGAGCCGTTATACAACTGCCCGTAAGGAAGGCGATCTGGTGGAGATCCTTTCCGGAGTTTTTGAAGGAAAGACTACCGGTACTCCAATTTCTCTTCTGATCCGCAATACAGATCAGCGTTCCAGAGATTACGGAAATATCGCATACTCCTATCGTCCCGGTCACGCAGACTTTACCTTTGAACAGAAATATGGATTCCGTGATTACCGTGGAGGTGGACGCTCCTCCGGAAGAGAAACCGCCGGACGTGTGGCAGCCGGTGCCATTGCCATCAAGCTGTTAAACGAACTTGGCATTACATTTACTACCTACGCAAGATCCATCGGTCCTGTAGAGATCCGGTCCTTCTCAGAAGAAGAGATCCGAAATAATGCACTCTGCATGCCAGATGCCGACGCAGCCGCAAAGGCATCTGCCTATCTCGAACAGTGCCTGAACAGTCAGGACAGTGCCGGCGGCGTGATCGAATGCCGCATCAAAAACGTTCCTGCCGGTCTGGGCGATACGGTTTTTGACAAGCTGGATGCTACCCTCGCTCATGCGATCATGTCCATTGGTGCTGTAAAAGCTGTTGAGATCGGTGACGGCATCAATGTGACACGTCTTACCGGTTCCGAAGACAACGACGGTTTTGTACAGAAAGACGGTATTATTTCCAAAACCTCCAACCACGCAGGTGGTATTATGGGCGGTATGAGTGACGGCAGTGATATCATTCTCCGTGCACATATCAAACCGACGCCTTCCATCAGTCAGTCTCAGTCTACTGTGACCAACACCGGAGAAAATCTGGAGCTTGAGATCAAAGGCCGGCATGATCCGGTGATCGTACCACGTGCAGTAGTCGTTGTGGAAGCTATGGCAGCACTTACCATTACAGATGCGCTTTTTAACAATATGAGTGCACGGATGGATCGTATCCACGAATTTTATCAGCGGTAATTTCGTATTTTGACCTGTCGGATAGAAATTATAAATGTGCAAAAAAAGACAGACTCAGGGAAAGTTCCTACTCGTCCCTGAGTCTGTTTTTGTCCGCCTGCATAAAGCTTACTTTGATCAATCCCGATCTTAATCCAACTGCTCGCATGTATCCGGTACCGGCCAGATATGGATACTGTTCGGTGTCTCGATCTTTCTCGGTTTTTCGTTCATCATGATGATATTCTTTTCATAATCCACAGTGAAAACGGTAATACTGTTGCTGGCATGATTGGCAACAGCAATATGCTTGTTATCCGGGAAGATCATAAGATCCTTCGGGTAATCACCACTGATCGGAAGTGTAAATTTCTTGGTCAGAAGGCCTGTTTCCTGGTCTACTGCATACATAGTCACAGTATTTTCCCCTGCTGTTGTACAGAAAAGATATTTACCGTCCGCAGAAAGAGACATACCGGAAGCTGCGTTATGAAGCGCATCATTGGAATCCTCTTTTCCAAGAGTGGTAATGCTCTGAAGCAGCTGGAACTCCGGATTCTTACCGCTTCCGTCATAGCTGTATACCTTCACCTCATTGCTGAGCTCAAAAAGAAGATATGCAAATCTTCCGTCATCACTGAAACGGATGATACGAGGGCCGCTCTCTCTCGGGCAGCGAAGAATGTCAACCAGCTCCAGTTTGTCTTTCTTCTTATTGATACGATAGATCTTAACCTGATCGATACCATTATCTACCGCACAGAGATACTTATTATCCGGTGTCGGACGTACACAATTAACATGCGGACGGAAGTTACGCTCTGCCACGCTTCCAAGTCCCTTGTGGAAAACGCCGTCCATAACACTTCCCAGACGGCCGTCTTTATGTGTATGTACAACCGTTACCTTACCATCATGGTACCCTGCCACATAAAGATATCTTCCGTCCACATCTGTTGCAAGATAGCAGCCTCGCATTCCGTTGATATCCACACTGTTGAGGCGGGTAAGATCACCGTTCTTGTCTCTTTCAAATACAGCTACACCTTCATCCTCAATGGAATACAGATATTTACCGTTTTTTGATACCGCCAGATGAGAAGCATTGCTAACTTCCACTTCGCTTCGTTCTGTGAGTGTTCCTTTTTCTACATCTACATCGTATACCTGAATTCCCTTACTGGTTCCATGGGTATATGTTCCCACGTAAGCCACGTACTTCTTTTTTCCCATAAGTTCTGGCCTCCTGCTTTTTACATTGGTTACGTATTTTTGTGTTTATTTTATCACAAAGCTTCTGCAAGAACAAGTTACCATCCTGTTATCTTTTGTGCAATTTTTTACGCAAAGCTGCCGTTCACTATGGCGTTCACACATGATCCACGCAAATGGATCGGCTCCTGCGCATCCATTACGCCTCTTTACAGATCTCCCAAAGCGCCTCTCATTGCTTCCAGAGTTTCATCAATTACTTCATCTGTATGCGCTGTGGAAAGGAACATCGCCTCAAACTGGGAAGGTGCAAGATGAATGCCTCGTTTCAGCATTCCCTTGAAATATTTTGCAAAAAGCTCCAGGTTGGATGTTTTTGCAGAAACATAGTCTTTTACCTCCTGGTCTGTAAAGAAAATACTTGCCAGAGAAGAATCATAGTTTACCTGATATGGAAGACCTTTTTCCTCCACGATCTTCTTCAAGCCGCCGTAAAGCTTCTCACCTTTGGCAGCCAGATCTTTGTAGATTTCCTGATGCTCATAGAGATATTTCAGCTGTGTGAAACCTGCAGCCATGGCAACCGGGTTTCCGCTTAAGGTACCTGCCTGGTATACAGGACCACACGGTGAGATCAGATCCATGATCTCCTTACGTCCGCCATAAGCGCCTACCGGCATTCCTGCGCCGATTATTTTCCCGTAGGTGACAAGATCCGGACGGATACCAAAATACTCTGCTGCTCCGCCAAAGGCAAGTCGGAAGCCTGTGATCACTTCATCAAAGATCAGCAGACAATTGTGCTCATCGCAAAGCTCACGAAGCCGCTTTAAGAAACCTGGTTTCGGAGGAACCACACCCATGTTTGCTCCTACTGCCTCCACGATCACGGCTGCCACATTTCCCTCTTCCTGTTTGAGAAGTGCTTCCACACTGGCGGCATCATTGTAGGTAGCCGTCATGGTATCCTGTGTACAGCCCTTCGGAACACCGGCGCTGTCCGGAATACCACTTGCCATGACACCGGAGCCGGCACTTACCAGAAGGCAGTCACTGTGTCCGTGATAGCAGCCTGCAAATTTGATGATCTTGTCTTTTCCGGTAAAACCTCTTGCTGCACGGATGGCACTCATAACAGCCTCTGTTCCTGAGTTTACCATACGGATCATATCTACATGTGGAATATGTTCACAGATAAATTCAGCGATCTCTACTTCGATTCCTGTAGCACAGCCAAAGCTCAGACCATTTTCGCAGGCCTTGATCACACTCTCGCGGATCTCCGGGAAGTTATGTCCCAGGATCATCGGGCCCCAGGAATCAATGTAATCCACATAGCGGTTTCCATCTACATCATAGATGTAGCATTTATCTGCTTTTTCAATAAAACGAGGTGCCTCACCGATCGCTCCGTAAGATCTTACCGGGCTGTTTACGCCTCCCGGGATTCTTTTTACCGCACGCTCAAATAACTGTTCTGATCTTGTCATCAGCCGATTCTCCCTTCATCCATAAGTCTTGCCAGAAGCTCCGCATAATAGGTAAGATAGATCTGCGCACCGGAACGGAATGCCCCGGTAGCCATCTCGCCCACGATCCTTTCTTCGTCGATCCAGCCGTTTGCAGCTGCTGCTTTTACCATTGCATACTCACCACTGACACTGTATGCGGCAACCGGAACGTTTGTGATCTCCTTTACCTGCCAGATCATGTCCTGGTATGCAAGAGCCGGTTTTACCATGATGATATCTGCGCCCTCTTCCACATCTGCAAGTGCCTCTTTCAGTCCTTCTCTGCTGTTGTGCGGATCCATCTGGTAGCTTTTTCTGTCGCCAAAGGACGGCGCAGAATCTGCAGCCTCACGGAACGGGCCATAAAATGCAGAAGCATATTTTACTGCATAGGACATGATCGGTGTTGTGTAGTGTCCGGCCTTGTCCAGACACTGACGGATTGCTGCAACACGACCATCCATCATATCAGACGGAGCAACCATATCTGCACCTGCCTCCACGTGGGAAAGTGCTGTTTTTGCAAGAAGCTCCAGCGTCTTGTCATTGTCCACATCATGACCGCAGAGAACACCGCAATGGCCATGGGAAGTATACTCACACATGCATACATCTGTTACATAATAAAGCTCCGGAAATTTCTCTTTTGCAATGTGAAGAGCTCTCTGAACGATTCCCTCCGGATCATAGGCACCGCTGCCCACTTCATCCTTATGGTCAGGAATACCAAAAAACATCACACTGCCTACACCGGCTTTGGAAAGCTGCTCCAGTTTATATGGAAGACGGTCCAGGCTGTAACGGTACTGCCCAGTCATGGACGGAATTTCTTCTTCCTTATTTTCTCCTTCCATTACGAACATAGGATACATAAGAGAAGATTTATCCATTCTTGTCTCACGTACCATTTTACGAAGGTTTTCGCTGCCTCTTAATCTTCTTGGTCTTTTTGTCAGTTCCATGATCATTCGCTCCTTTTCATATCCTCCACCAGCTTGACAAGACTGTCAATGGTGGCTTTTTCTGACATATATGCTTTCATTCCAAAGCTCTCAGCAGCTTCCTTCGTCTGTCTGCCGATGCAGGCTGCCTTAACCTTTGAATAATCCAGTCCTTTTGTTCCCTCCACAAATCCCTTCACAGTGGAGGCACTTGTAAACACCGCACAGCTGATCTGTCCTGTTTCAAATTCCTTCTTCTCATCGATGAGCTGGCTCTTTTCGTAAAGAGTCTGATAGGTCGGAACATCCTCGATCACAGCACCTGCCTGTGCAAGAAATGCAGTGAGTTTTTCATTTCCCTTTTCTGCCCGCGGGATGAGTATCTTTTCTCCACCGGAGAGAAGCTCTGAAAGTTCCTTTCCAAGAGTATCCCCGTCATATACCGAAGGCACAAAATCTGCCAGCAGACCTCTTTCCTTCAGGGCCTTTTTTGTTCCTTCCCCGATCACGGCCAAACGGGCATTTCCCATGGCACGGATATCTTTTCCATGACGGATCAGTTCCTCAAAAAATACCCTTACACCTGTAGGGCTGGTAAATACAAGCCACTGATATTCCTCCAGGTGATCCAGTGCTTTATAGAGACGGTTCTGGTCTTCCATGGGGACAGTACGGATCGCCGGAAGTTCCAGAACCTCCGCGCCTTTTTCACGAAGCTTGTCCGCAGTTCTGGAAACAAGCTCTTTCGGTCTTGTGACAAGGACTTTCCATCCTGAAAGCGGCAGTTCTTCATACCAGCCAAACTTCTCTGCCAGTGTACACACCTTACCCACCACAATGATCGCCGGGGTCTCGATTCCCTGGCGTTTCACCTCTTCTTCCAGGGTAGAAACTGTTGCTACGATCCGTTTCTGACCTGCTGTAGTTCCCTTCTGCAGGATCGCCGCAGGCATATCCTTTTCCATTCCTGCACCTATCAGACCCTCGCAGATATCCGGAAGCGCGGACACGCCCATCAGGAACACAAGAGTTCCCTTTGTATCAACAAGTGCACGGAAGTCTATATCGTATTCTTCTCCGGCCCTCTTATGTCCTGTAATGATGTGGACTGAAGAACAGAAATCCCTGTGTGTTACCGGAACCCCGTTATATGCCGGTACTGCAATGGAAGAAGTAACACCCGGAACAACCTCATAAGGAATCCCATTCTCCCGAAGAAGCTCCAGTTCCTCTCCTCCTCTTCCAAAGAGGAATGGATCTCCGCCTTTCAGGCGCACCACACGAAGACCCCGCTGTGCCTCCTCAAGAAGTACCTGATTGATATTTTCCTGACGCATGATATGGTGACTGGCACGTTTGCCTACATTGATCAGCTTGACATTTTCCGGGATTCTTGACAGAACTCCCTGACCTACCAGACTGTCATAGACGACCACATCTGCCTGTTCCAGCACTTTGAGGCCTTTTAATGTAAAAAGGCCGATATCGCCAGGACCCGCTCCTACCAGCCATACTTTTCCTTTTTTCATCTGTTTTCTCCTTTTTTTCGAAGAGTTTCTGCCAGTTCCCTGCCTAAGCTTTCCGCATCTGCCTTATTGCCACGCAGTGTTCCTGTTACATAGGAACCGTCTTTTTCATTATAATAAAGCCCTCTGAGATAGATCTCATCCCCAAAAATTTCCGCATGGGCAGCCACCGGAGAAGAGCATCCTCCATCCAGGAGCTTTACAAAAGCACGCTCCGCACTTCCCGCGGCCCAGGCATCCTTATCACAGTAGTCCTCCAGGAAATCATAAGCTTCCCCTTTTCTTCCCTGTACAGCAAGGATTCCCTGGCCAGCAGCCGGAATGATCTCATCTGCTGTAAAATACCGGTTGATCCTGGATTCCAATCCAAGTCTCTTAAGACCGGCAGCAGCCAGGATCAATGCACTGTACTGTCCTTCATCCAGCTTCCGGAGTCTTGTCTGAAGATTTCCGCGGATACTTCTGACATCCATATCCGGATACAGTTTTTTAAGCTGTAAGGTTCTCCTTAAGCTGGAACATCCAAGGGGCTTGCTTTTATCAAGTTCAGAAACTCCATCAGGAAGAACCAGTACGTCTCTCGGATCTTCTCTTTTGGAAAAAGCCAGCAGCGGCAGTTCCTCCGGAACCTCCATAGGCATATCTTTCAGGCTGTGTACAGAAAGAATACTTCTTCCATCTATCAGTGCTTTATCCAGTTCCTTTACAAAAAGCCCTTTTCCGCCAACCTTATCCAGTGTACGGTCCAGAATGATATCCCCGGTAGTTTTCATAGTGAGGATTTCCACTTCCAGATCCGGATTTTTTTCTTTTATGTAGTCACGGACCATTTCGCTCTGCAGCACTGCAAGCTTACTCTCTCTGCTGCCGATCACGATCTTATCTCTCTTCATCTTCATCCTGCTCTCCCAGTACTTTTTCCAGCGCTTTCTGGATTTCTTCCCTTACACGCTTTGCTTTTTTATGATCCAGTCCGCTGGCTGTAACTCCAACTACCATTTCATCCCGCATATATACGCCTGGGAAATAAAAATCACAGGCTTCCCGGTCGGAGGCTACATTGACATAAATGCCCTCCTCCTTACAGACACGGTGGATCTCATCATTCAGCTTCCAGTCATTGGTGGCTGCGATCACCATATATGCGTTGGCAAAGTCTGAACGTTTCACGGGACGGATATGTAAAGTTACAGTTCCTGCTTTTCCAAGGTCCATAAGTTCCTGGGTCACTTTTGTAGCCACCACTGTGATATTTCTTGTAAATTTCAGAAGAGTCTTTATTCTTCTGGTAGCAATATTGCCGCCTCCTGCCACAACGATATTTTTATCGGACAGGTCTATAAACATGGGGAAATAAGGTTTATTCTTCATAAAGTTTCTCCAGTCCTTCCACACATTCCAGAAAAGCATCCTGATTCAGACTGTCCCGAAGCCCGAAGATCAGCTTGTTCACAACCTTTCCGGCTGCAATATCCACTGCTTTTTTCAGGTTTTCTCTGTCTGAATCCTCCATAGGAGTTTTCCGGAAGATTTTTTCGATCCTCAGGTTCAGATCTTCCACAGCATCCGCTTTGATCTCCTGGATGCGCGGGATGATATCACGACCTTCCAGCCACTGGAAAAATTCGTTCATCTGGTCCTTCACAATGGAGCCTGCTGCTTCCAGGTTATCTGCAAGTTCCTTCGGTGTCTCGTCGGTTCGGAAGCTGTCCATATCATAAAGTGTGATGTTATCTTTTTTTCGGATCTCCGGATCAATATCTCTTGGAACTGCCAGATCGATAAGGATCATAGGTCGTTCCACACGTACATCCTCAAACAATTCTTCCGTCAGTGTATAATTGGGGCTTGCTGTTGCGCTGACCACCAGGTCACACTCCGGCAGATAGTCCATTCTCTCACCATAATTGATCCTGCTGCATCCAACCGGAATACTCACAACACCACTTCTGTACTGACGGATCGTAACCGTCACATCCGCTCCTGCTTCACGCAGTGTCTGGGCAGCCATCTTCCCCATCTCACCGTTTCCGATCACCATACAGACTTTATTGCGAACATCGTAACCGCCTTCTGCCAGAAAACGGATAGCCTGATGGATCACAGAAGGATTTCCATGGGAAAACGGCACTTCCGTTTTGATCTTCTTGCCTGCAGTTACCGCCATACGGAAAAGCACCTCCAGAACACTGTCTGTGGTAAACTCATCCCTTGACATGCTCAACGCCTCTTTTACCTGGGTCAGGATCTGATCTTCCCCCAGAATCTGGGATTTCAGTCCGCTGGTAAGATAAAAAAGGTGCTCCACCGCCTCTTCATTTTCTCTGCTGGTAAAATACTTCTGGTATTGTTCTCCCTGCACACCTTTCAACGAACAAAGCCACTGATACAGGTCTGGCTTCTTCTCATCTGCAGTACTTACCCACAGTTCCAGCCGGTTACAGGTCGACAGAATAATACACCCGCAGATCCCAGCTTCTTCTTTCAGCCTGTGCAGCGCCTCTCCGGTATTTTTGCGGGTAAAGGCAAACTGCGCTCTGACATCTACAGGTGCCATATTATGATCAATTCCAAGCATGAATATACTCATGTCCTACGTTTCTCCTTTGTTTTCACAATCTTTTATAATGATAAACATTTCCACAGGGAAAGTCAACTACGATTGACAATGTCAGCCCTCCCTTTTATAATATCTTATGGTAGAAATTGCGGATTATCTTTATATTCCAGCGGAGAAATATAAAGATTTTATCATAATCACCATAATTATCAGGATGGAGGAAATCCCCGTATGAACTCAGCTTCAAAAAAAGCGATCCTAGTAGTAAGTTTCGGCACAAGCTATGAAAACACCCGTAAACTTACCATCGAAGCCATCGAGCACGATATTGCCGATGCATTCCCTGCCTGTCCCACCTACCGTGCATGGACAAGCAAAATGATCATTGCCAAACTGAAAAAGCGGGACGGTCTTACGATCCACACGGTAAAGGAAGCTCTGGAACAGATGCTTCTGGATGGTATCACCGATGTGATCGTACAGCCGACTCATGTGATCAACGGTATCGAAAATGATCAGATGAAAGCCGATGCGCTTTCTTTTCGTGACCGTTTTTCCAGTATTGTTTTCGGAAATCCTCTTCTCACAACGGAAGAAGATAACCAGGCGATCGTCCGGGTAGTTGCAGATGAATTCCGGGACATGGATCCGGACACTGCACTTGTACTGATGGGACATGGAACAGAGCACTACGCAAACACGGTTTATGCTGCTTTGGATTACCGTTTTAAAGATACCGGACATAAAAATATTTTTCTTGGAACTGTAGAAGCCTATCCGGCCCTGGACTCCCTTCTCCGGGCTGCCGACAGCTTTCATCCGAAAAAGATCGTGCTGGCGCCTTTCATGATCGTAGCCGGCGACCATGCACAGAACGATCTGGCAGGTGCAGATTCGGACTCCTGGATGAACCGTCTTTCTTCCGAAGGATATGAAGTCACCCCTGTACTGAAGGGACTTGGAGAATATCCCCAGGTCCGGCAGATCCTTGTGGAACATGTACAGCAGGCCATGAACGCTTCGGTCTGACAGAGATAAGATGATCCACATATATCCCTCATGAAAAAACTGCACCGTGATCCATCCCAGGATCTTCCGGTGCAGTTTTTTATTTTTATGAGATTACTTGAAGTTCTGAAATTTCTGTTATTTATGCCATCAGTTCATCCAGTTTTGTCTTTACAGCAAGGATAAACTCTTTGCTGTTCAATACCTGTACCTCTTTCAGGGAAGTGATCAATGCAAGATCCTTGGTCATCTTTCCGCTTTCAATGGTATCCAGTGTTGCTTTTTCCAGTTTTTCTGCAAAATCAGCAAGTGCCTCATTTCCGTCCAGTTCACCTCTCTTGCGGAGAGCTCCTGTCCATGCAAAGATCGTTGCAACGGAGTTTGTGGATGTTTCTTTTCCCTCAAGATGACGATAATAGTGTCTCTGAACTGTTCCGTGGGCAGCCTCATACTCAAAATATCCCTTCGGTGATACCAGTACAGAGGTCATCATGGCAAGAGAGCCAAATGCGGAAGATACCATGTCACTCATAACATCTCCGTCATAGTTCTTGCATGCCCAGATAAAACCGCCATCTGCCTTCATAACACGGGCTACGATATCATCGATCAGACTGTAGAAATAGGTCAGGCCAGCTTCCTCAAATTTATCCTTAAACTCTGCATCAAAGATCTGCTGGAAAATCTCTTTAAATCTTCCATCATATGTTTTGGAAATGGTATCCTTGCTTCCGAACCATACATCCTGCTTTGTGTCCAGTGCATAATTAAAGCAGCTTCTCGCAAAGCTCTTTACGGAATCATCAAGATTATGCATGCCACGGAGAACTCCTGCTCCGTCAAAATGCTGGATCAGCTCCTTGCGCTCTTCTCCGTCTTCGCCCTCAAATACAAGATATGCATCTCCCGGCTTGTCAATATAGAATTCTGTATTCTTATAGATATCTCCATATGCATGACGTGCAAGTGTGATCGGTTTCACCCAGTTCTTTACACATGGCTCGATTCCCTTTACAACGATCGGCGCACGGAATACAGTTCCATCAAGAATAGCACGGATCGTTCCGTTTGGACTTTTGTACATTTTTTTCAGGTCGTACTCTTCCATTCTGGCTGCATTTGGTGTGATCGTGGCACATTTTACGGCTACTCCGTATTTTTTGGTTGCTTCTGCTGCATCAATGGTAACCTGATCATCTGTCTCATTTCTGTGCTCAAGACCAAGATCATAATATTCTGTATTCAGTTCCAGATACGGTGTGAGAAGTTCATCCTTGATGATCTGCCACAGGATACGGGTCATCTCGTCTCCGTCCATCTCAACTAAAGGTGTCTGCATTTTGATTTTTTCCATATTATTTTCTCCTTTTGAGGTTTATTCTCCTGTTCGGATTCCAGGTGCTCTTTCCTTTAGAATCTTTCTTCAGCACTTTTACTGTACATTGTACTCATATTTTCCGGTTCCGTCAACGCTTTTGTGCGTTACCACGCTTTGTTTATAAGAATTGTATAATAATTCAACCTGCCAACAGTTTTTCACAGTTAAATTTCCCCCATCCCTGCTGATTTCTGGGAAGTCCCATATCTTCTGCACTTTCTCTTAACAACATCTTTACCTCTACATTAGAAAGCCGAGGATCTTTTTCCAGAAGGCAGGCGATTCCTCCTGACACCAGAGGCGTCGACATGGAGGTTCCGCTTTTGAGCCCATATGAATACGGCAGTCCCGGTGCACAGGCAATGACCTGGCTTCCCGGCGCTACCAGATCCGGTTTGCATACACAGTCAAAGGTAGGGCCTCTTCCGGAAACTGCCTTTCTGCCATTCAGCATATCACTGGAGCCTACGGTAATGATCTTCCGGCTGCTTCCCGGTGCTGTTACCGTGCCGGCCCCCGGTCCCTGATTTCCTGCTGCAGCTACCACCACAAATCCCAGATCCCAGAGTTTTTCCACTCCTTCAAGAAGATCTGTCTGTTCCTTATGATCCCGGGATGTTGTTCCCACTGAAATATTAACGATACGGATATGATAAATACTTCCAAATTCCATGATCCACCGAAATGCCCGCATCACATCCTCCCTGCTTCCGTTCCCGAAACGATCCAGAACCTTCAGAGCAGCGATACTGCAGCCAGGTGCAGCCCCTTTATATTTTCCTCCTGATGCAGTTCCGTCCCCTGCAAGGATCCCGCTGACATGAGTCCCATGTCCGTTATCATCATATGGGCTGCGTCTGATTCCTGTAAAATCACGGAACACGGAAATACGGCTGCCAAAATCTATATGGGGAAAAATACCGGTATCCAGAACTGCCACGCCTATCCCTTTCCCTGTATACATCCTTTTATACCTTTCCAAAGCTCTCCCGTCGGACAGCTGACCTTTCTTTAGCTTATTCTGCGGCCATCTTTCCCGCTACTCGTTTTATATAAAAAGACCCCGGGATCTTACATCTGAATCCCCGGGATCTTTGCTGTATATTTTTTATTTAGTTTCCTCTTCCTGTACGGAAATCAACTGTTTTCTGGATCTGATTGTCCATTCCGTAGCTGTAGTTTCCATAAACACCGGTATGCCAGCCCTTAGCCTGTCCTATGTAGTAATAATACTGACCGCCCTCTTTTTTCCAGCCATTTTTAATGGCTGCTTTTGCGGTTGTTGTGGTTGCTGTTGTTGCCGCCTGCGCACACACTGTACCAAATGTCAGGCAAAACAGCATTGTGATCATGAGAACAAGCTGTGCGAATCTTCTCTTTTTCATGGTTTCTTTTCCTCCTGTTTTAAAAATCTTCATACCCGGTGATAATTAGATTTTCTTGCAATATAATGTATAAAATACATTATCTCCTCCAATACTTAACATATCTGAAAAATAAAGGAGGTTTTTCTATGCTTCTCTTTTTTCTTGTATTCTTCGGACTCCAGATCTTTGTTCTTTTCTGCTGTGCCGCTGCAGGAAATGACGCCGCTTCCCAAGAACTATCTGACCAGGAACAGCTTCAGTTTATCGCAGAATGGAAAAAACAACATCAAAAAAAGGACGTCTGCTGAAGAACGTCCTTTTTGCTTTGCAATTCTATTCTCCATTCATATGATGATACACACCAGTCCGCCTTTGCTGTCGTTTACGATCTTCTTCATAGTATCCTGAAGCTTCACCTGACTTTCTTCGCTGATCATGGCCAGCTTGTTCCGGATTCCGTCTTCCACCAGCTGCTGGATGGATTTTCCGAAAATATTGGTCTCCCAGATACTTTCCCCTCGCTCCGGGCTTTCTCTGATATACTTTATCAGATCCTCCGCCTGCTGTTCTGTACCAACGATCGGAGCGATCTCCGTTTCGATCTCCGCCCGGATCATATGAATGGACGGACTTTTTGACCGGATCTTTACTCCGAATTTATTTCCCTGACGGATCACCTCAGGTTCCTCAATAGTGATCTCGGAAAGCTCAGGCACAACAACCCCATACCCTGTTCCTTTTACCGCTTCCAGGGCAGCCTGGACTTTTACAAATTGTTCCTTCATACCGGCAAGCTCTTTTATGGTCTGGATCAGTTCATATTCGCTTTCCATGGATATCCCGCTCATTTCACTGAGCATCTGATAATAATAAATGTCTTTTACTGCGATCCGGATACGGACTTTTCCATCGGAAAGACTGACCTGTTCAAGCAATGTATCTTCCACATATGGACATTCCAGATATACCGATTCTCTGCTTACATCCCGCACATGAGTAAGTCTGGTCATCTTTTCCCGAATCTCATTTAACAGAGCCGCCTTTACCTCATGTTCCGGAGAAAGCATCTCCACCCATCTGGGAACAAAAAGCTCTATCTCACTGACCGGGAATTCATAAAGGATCTTCTCCAGGATCCTGGTCACATCCTCTTTTCTAAGCTGTTCACAGTTGACTGCCAGAACGGATACTCCGAATTTCTCTTCCAGATGTTTTACAGTTTTTCCAGTTTCCTCACTGTAGGGAGTCTGGGAGTTTACCAGGATCAGAAAGGGTTTTCCCTGGGCTTTCAGCTCTTTTATCGTCTGTTCTTCTGCCGGAATAAAATTTTCTCTTGGAATTTCCCCGAAGCTTCCGTCTGTTGTGACTACAATTCCAATGGTGGAATGCTGGCTGATCACTTTTTCCGTCCCGATCCGGGCCGCATCATGAAACGGGATTGCTTTTTCCTGCCATGGTGTTTTGACCATCCGTTCCCTGCCTTCTTCCACATTTCCGGATGCATCCTTTACCAAAAAGCCCACACAGTCAATAAGCTTTACCCGGATCTTCTGGTTTTCCCCTATGGATACCTCCACCGCTTCTTTTGGAATGAATTTGGGTTCTACGGTTGTGATCATTTTCCCGGCACCACTGAGCGGCAGTTCATCCTGAAGCTCTGCTCTTTTTCCCTCACTAAGCGCAGGCAGTGCCACCAGTTCCATAAATCTCCGGATAAATGTGGATTTTCCTGTACGGACCGGGCCCACAACCCCTATGTAGATATCCCCGCCCGTCCGTGCCTGGATATCACGGTAAACCTGAAAGTTTTCCATATAAAAAAGCCTCCCTGCATATACTGGCCTGTAAGCTCCGGAAACCATCTGCAAAAGATAGTTCCCGCATACCACAGTATATGCCCGGAAGGCTTCTTATATGCTGCTGTTCAATGAGAACAGCAGCCCTTTGTACCTTATCAGTCTTTAATATAAAACTCATTATGAAGCAAATGATGCTCTTTGCCCTTGAGAAGTCCCTCATAAAGCTCCAGAACCAGCGGGTTCTCATCGGACTTCTTGATGATCATGGTATTATCTGCATTATACAGACCCCTTGCTCTGGCTGCCTTGGTCCTGTCACCGGATCTGGTCGGCTGACCACCACCCATGATACATCCACGGCGGCACGCCATAACCTCGATCAGATGATAGTTTGCCTCACCGTTCTTTACACGTTCCATAACGATTCTTGCATTTGCAAGGCCGCTGGCAACACATACATTGATATCCATTCCTTTATACGGCACGGTAAATTCCTTGATTCCCTCTTCACCACGAACACCGCACTCTGCAATCTCATGCATGGCTTCCTTGCTGTGATCCGGGCTCAGTCTTCGAAGAACTGCCTCGGTAACACCACCGGTAACACCGAAGATAACGCCACCGCCGGAACCAAATCCAAACGGCATATCACATGCTTCCGGATCCAGTGTTGCAAAATCAAGACCAAAGTTATCAATCATGCGGAGAAGCTCTGTGGTTGTGATAACGATATCGGTATCCTGCTCGCCATCGGTAAAGCTGTTCGGGCGGATTGCCTCTGCCTTCTTGGCTGTACATGGCATAATGGAAACCATAACGGTCTTCTTGCCTGCTGCATGCTCCGGATCACGGAAGTATTCCTTGATAACCGCAGACATCATTCCCTGTGGGGAACGGCAGGTAGAAATGTTCGGAACATATTCTTTATATTGATCAGTGATAAACTTCACCCATGCAGGACAGCAGGAAGTCAGAAGCGGAAGATTCTCACCCTTCTCCACTCTGTTTAGGAACTCCTTGGTCTCTTCCATGATGGTAAGGTCGGCACTGAATGTGGTATCGTATACTTCGTCAAAGCCCATTCTGTGAAGCGCGTTAACGATTTTACCCATAACACTTCTGCCTTTGGCAAGTCCGTAATGATCACCAACTGCAACACGAACTGCCGGTGCAACCTGTGCAACAACACGAGTATTCTTATCAGCCAGTGCATCCCATACTTCATCCATATGTGTACGGATAGAGATCGCACCTGTCGGACAGTAAACACGGCACTGACCACAGTTTACACACTGTGTCTCAGCAATCTTTTTATTGAATGCAGGCATAACCATGGCTTCTGTTCCACGGAATGCGAATCCAAGAGCTCCGATTCCCTGAAGCTCCTCGCAGGCACGTACACAGTTGCCGCAGAGGATACATTTGTTCGGATCACGGATGATGGACGGTGAACTGTCATCGATCTCATGCTGTTCTCTTGTATTTTCGAAGCGGATATTACGCACACCAAGGCGATGTGCCAGCTCCTGCAGGATACATTCGCCGCTCTTTACACAGGTTGTACAGTCACGGCAATGTGCTGCAAGAAGCAGCTCCACGATCAGTTTACGATATTTCTTAATACGGCCGGAATTGGTATAAATAACCATTCCGTCTCTCGGCTGCTCGGAACAGGAAGCAAATGTCTTGCCTCTGTCATCCTCAACTGTACAGAGACGACAGGCACCAAATGTGGAAACCTCTGAATGATAGCACAGTGTGGGGATATTGATACCGGCATTCCTGATGACTGTCAGGACATTTTTTTCGTCGGTAAATTCTACTTTTCTTCCGTCAATTGTCATTGTACCCATAAGATATCCTCCCTTCTATGCTTCCACATAAATCGCATCAAAGTTACAGTTATCCTTACAGGATCCGCATTTGATACATACGTCGTTGTTGATTACATGTGGATGCTTGATCTTTCCTGAAATCGCACCAGCCGGACAGTTCTTCGCACACTTGCCGCAGCCGATACAGAACTCAGGATTGATATGGAATTGACGGAGCGCCGTGCAGACCTTCGCACGACATTTCTTATCTACGATATGCTCTACATATTCGTCACGGAAACGCTTCAGAGTACTGATGACTGGAAGCGGTGCACTCTTACCGAGGCCGCACAGTGCCATGCTCTGAACCATGTTTGCAAGCTCTTCCAGCTCATCCAGGTCAGAAAGCTCGCCCTTGCCTTCAACGATCCTCTCCAGGATCTCAAGCATACGTTTCGTACCTTCACGGCAAGGAACACATTTACCACAGCTCTCACGCTGTGTAAAGCTCATGAAGAAACGTGCAACCTCTACCATACAGGTATTCTCATCCATAACAACCAGTCCGCCGGATCCCATGATAGCGTCCAGCTTCTTAACGGAATCAAAATCAAGCGGATGATCGATCTGGTCATCGATCAGACATCCACCGGATGGTCCGCCGATCTGTACTCCCTTAAATGCAGCACCACTCTTAAGACCACCGCCGATGTCATAAATGATATGGCGGAGACTTGTTCCCATCGGCACCTCGATAAGACCGGTGTTCTCAATGGAACCGGTAAGTGAGAAGGTCTTTGTTCCGGGGCTTCCTTCTGTACCGATGGTGTGGAACCAGTCAGCACCCTGAAGGATGATCTTCGGTACGTTGGCGTAGGTCTCTACGTTATTGAGAACAGTAGGTTTACCCCACAGACCCTGCTCGACAGTTCTCGGAGGTTTTACTCGAGGCATACCTCTGTTGCCTTCGATAGAGGCAGTCAAGGCAGAACCTTCACCACATACGAACGCTCCGGCACCGCGATTGATATGTAAGTGGAAATTGATACCGGAACCAAGGATATTATCGCCAAGAAGGCCATAGGACTCTGCCTGCTCAATGGCCATCCGGAGTCTCTGTACAGAAAGAGGATACTCGGCACGTACATAAATATAACCATCCTCTGCACCTACTGCATAGGCAGCGATCACCATACCCTCGATCATCTTGTAAGGATCACCTTCCATTACAGAGCCATCCATAAATGCTCCCGGGTCACCCTCATCACCGTTACATACTACATAACGGACTTTTTCCGGCTGGCGTGCAACCTGTGACCATTTCTTGCCTGCAGGGAAACCTGCACCGCCACGGCCGCGGAGGCCGGACTTCGTGATCTCATCAATAACATCCTGTGGGGTCATTTCAAAGAACGCCTTCGCCATTGCGGAAAAGCCGCCTACGGAAATATATTCATCAATGGACTCTGCATCGATCTTGCCACAGTTCTCAAGAACGATCCTTGTCTGCTGGTTCAGGAACGGAATGTCACTCGGATGCGGACAGGCCTCATCATCATGACGATAAAACAGACGCTCAACAGGCAGTCCGCAGATCACGGTCTTCTCTACGATCTCGCGACAGTCATCTACCTGAACATGTACATACTGATAATCATATGGCTCAATTCTCATAAGAGGACCAAGCTCACATAAGCCCTGGCATCCGGTCTTAACGATTCCTACATGAGGAACATCCTTCTGCATCTCAACTGCAACGCCCTCGATTCCCTCGCAAAGTCTTGACATTTCTTCATAAATCTTCTGAGCACCGGAAGCAATACATCCGGTACCGGAACAGACGAGAACACGGCAGGTATAGCCATCAAGATTCTTCTTAACCTCAGCCTGTTTGTTTTTCAGATCTTCCATACTGGTTATACTCATACGCTCTCACCTCTCAATTCATTTAAAAGCTCAACAGCCTTCTCAGGAGTCATCTTCGGGTGAACTTCATCATTTACAGTCAGTGTCGGTGCAAGTCCGCAGGCACCAAGACAGGAGACTGTCTCAACGGTAAACATCATATCATCTGTAGTATGCTTCTTATGACTCAGTCCAAGCTCCTTCAGCATTGCTTCCTTTACAGGCATGGACTTACGTACATGACAGGCAGTACCGTCACATACCTTGATGATGTACTTGCCCTTCGGCTCAAAGGAAAAGTTCTCATAGAAAGTAGCTACACTGTACGCCTTCGCTTCTTTTACACCAATCTGTTCCGCAACATAAGTAAGAAGCTCTCCCGGAAGATAACGGTACTCAGCCTGAATATCCTGCATGATCGGAATCAGTGATGCAGCTTTCCGGCCGTAGTGCTCGATGATCTCATCCGTTTTCTTGTAATACGTCTGGTCTAACATTCGGTTCCCTCCTTGTTTCTCATAGATTTTCCACTTGATCAACCTGTTCCACTACAGGTTAATGCTTTAACACTCTGTCAGTGCCTCATTTACGTGCCTATCATTATATTGCACTATTTTCGTGCTTTTAATTATAACTTATATCGTCATTTTTCACAAGATATTTTTTCGTTTTTTTCAGAATATATTAGAAAGTTTACAACGTCTTACTGGTTTTGCATCTATTTTTTATAATAAATGTGCATTTTTTAACATTCATGACAATAAAGAAACAAATATTCTTTTTTTGTTTCTGCTAAAAAAACATTTCCTATTGTTGATTTTATTTCTCAATTACTATAAGATGAATAAAAAGTGCGTGGAAAACATTTTAATCATTTTTTGAAAAGGAGAACATTTATGCGAAATCTCGACACACCAGTTAAACAGATCCGGCGAAAGATTTTTACAGAAATTGCGAAGATCGGATTTGAATCCACGGACGAATCCCTGATTCACGATATTGAATCCATCCCTTACAATATTGTAGAGGAACGCGCGAAATATCGCGAGAGCATCTATCGTGAAAGAGCTGTTGCAAGTGAACGTGTCCGTCTGGCCATGGGACTTTCCCTCCGCCCGGAAAATCGTTCTGTACATCTTACTGATGGCGTAAAAGCCAGCAATATTGATGAAAAATATTATGAACCACCTCTTATGCAGGTGATTCCTTCCGCATGTTCCGCATGCGAATCCAACAAATACGAAGTCAGCAACATGTGCCGCGGCTGTGTTGCACATCCCTGTTTACTCACCTGCCCCAAAGGCGCCATTTCCATGGTAAACGGAAAATCCTTCATCGACCAGGACAAATGCATTCACTGCGGAAGATGCAAAGCTGTCTGTCCCTACGACGCCATCGCCCATAAAGAACGTCCCTGCGAACGCGCCTGCGGTGTAAAAGCCATCGAAAGCGATGAACAGGGACGCGCTTCCATCAACCAGGATAAATGTGTATCCTGCGGTATGTGTATGGTCAGCTGCCCATTCGGTGCCATCTCTGATAAATCCCAGATTTTCCAGCTGGCACATGCCCTCCGTGAGGGAACTGAGATTATTGCAGAAATTGCACCAGCTTACATCAATCAGTTCGGTGAAGATGTAACTCCCGGTAAATTCCGCTCTGCTTTAACTCAGCTTGGATTTTCCAATATTTATGAAGTAGCACTCGGCGCAGACATCGGCTGTATTTCCGAGGCCCATCATTATGCAAAAGAAGTAGCCACCGGCAATCTCCCGTTCCTGCTTACCTCCTGCTGTCCGTCATGGTCTGTAATGGCGAAGAAATACTTCCCGGCTATGATTGACAACATCTCACAGGAACTGACCCCGATGGTGGCAACTGCCCGCATTGTAAAAAAAGAACATCCCAATGCGAAAGTAGTATTCATCGGACCATGCGCCTCCAAGAAACTGGAAGCCATGCGCCATTCCGTAAGAAGTGATGTGGATTTTGTTATCACTTTCGAAGAACTTTGGGGATTGTTCGATGCCAAAGATATCATTCCATCTGCATGCGAGGATATTCCGGAAGAAACCCAGGCCGCAACCGCCGCAGGACGAGGATACGCCATCGCCGGCGGCGTAGCTGGTGCCATTGAAGCCTGTCTGAAGGAATATTATCCTGATGTCCCCGTCCACATCGAACACGCCGAAAGCCTCGCTGAGTGCAAAAAAGTTCTCACTCTGGCCAAAGCCGGCAAGATCAAAAACTGCATGATCGAAGGAATGGCCTGTCCGGGAGGCTGCATCGGCGGTGCCGGAACCAATGCCGGCTTCGCAAAAACCTCCAAAGCACTCAAGAAATATGTAGATGGCTCAGACCCTAAGATTCCATCTCAGGAACTTGAAAATCTGGAATTGAATTAATTAATCTTTGACACAAAAAGATGTGCGCCTGTTTTTATTCAGACGCACATCTCCATTTCATCATTTCTCCACAGCCTCTGTGCTCTCCGGCCAGGTATATTCCTCACCTTTCAGATTTGCCAGAAGGCTTCTAAGCTTATATCCATAGCTTCTCCCGGCGGCCCATCCACCGCCGTAAGGATTCTCCTGAATCCCAAGCCATTCCACATAAGGTGCACTCTCCCGGGTCACATACTGAAAACGGTTATCCACACAGACCTGATTCAGTTCATCCGAAGACGCATAAGCCTTCAGATGCTGTACCTGAGCCCGAATCCCGGTCCTGACATCCGGAAAGGAATTTCCGGCAACACCGCCGCCGGTAGTCCCAAGTCCGGAAAAATTAAACTGCCCGGCACTGGCATCTCCGCCAAACTGAAGCCAACCGGTCTCAAGCATCGCCTGCTCAAAAACAACCTCCCCACGGACACCCTCCGCATCCGCTTCCTCTGTCACAATTGTGCAAAACGTATCAATGTCCGGTGCGCCACCCTCTGTCAGGATACCGGAAGGATATTCCACATTCTGCGCCTCATACTGCGCCACCATATCCTCCCCAGTCACTGTGGTACACCCCATGATCGTATAATATCCGTAAGTATTATCTGTGGAATCATCCACAAAACTATCTGCATCACTCTCTCCGGATGGCTGGGGCTTGGAGATCTGTCCCTCCATGGAATGATCCGCTTCTTCTGCAAAAACACCCACAGGCGTTCCGAATACCAGAACGCCTGCAAGCATCATCATCCGTAAACAAAAACTATTTCGGAATCTGTACATATATCAATAATCAATCCTTTATTACTGCGCTTTTCTCATTGCTGCTTCAACTACGTGTCCTACAAGAACAGAAGTTGTAACACTTCCTACTCCGCCAGGAACCGGTGTGATCGCATCAACGATTGGCTCAACTGCCGCATAATCAACATCACCACAAAGCTTACCCTCTGCATTGACATTGATACCAACATCGATAATGGTCTGTCCCTCTCTGACATAATCAGCGCCGACAACACCAGCACGACCAGCTGCAACGATGACGATTTCCGCCTCTTTTGCAACAGACGGCATATCAACGGTTCTTGTATGGCAGATCGTTACTGTCGCATTTTTCTTAACAAGCATCATGGCAGCCGGTTTACCAACTACAAGACTTCTTCCGATAACAACCGCTTTTTTGCCTGTGCAGTCGATTCCATAGTGATCAAGGATCTCCATGCATGCCTGCGGTGTACATGGCGGGAATCCGATCTTCTTGCCTGTAAATACACCAGACATGGAAAGATCTGTCATACAGTCAACATCCTTCTCTGCTGCAAGTGCATTCTCGATCACTGCCTGATCCAGATGTTTTGGCAGCGGACGGAACAGAAGAACTCCATGGATCTTGTCATCTTTGTTTACTTTATCGATGGTTGCAAGAAGCTCATCCTGGGAAACATCCTCCGGAAGAAGAATTTTCTCACATGCAACACCAAGAGTCTCACAGCGCTTTGTAGCACCTCTCTCATAGGAAATATCGCTTGGATTCTCACCAACACGGATAATGCAAAGTGTAGGATCTACACCTTTTGCCTGAAGCTCTGCAACGTTCGCTTTGATCTTTTCATTGAGAGCCGCTGTTACTTCTTTACCTAATAACTGCTTTGCCATTTGTCTGGTTCCTCCTATTTCAGTCTTCCGAGAACACTGTCAAATGTCTCGTCTGCGATCTTTGTATATTTCTCAAGCATAGCGTCTGCTTTTTTGTTTAATTCCTCTGCATACGCACGGTCAGCCATAGATTTTGTGTTAATGTACACATTCAGGCTTGCTCCCTTAAGAGCTGCTTTGCAGAATGCAGCACCTACACCAGCATCACTAATTGCAAGCTTAGAACCTTTTGCTCCGAACTCAACGATAAGTTCAATAGCCTCGCAGCATTTCTCCATGATCTCCATAGGAACAGAGCATGCTTCCTTGAGGGCAGCTTCCATTACTCGAGCCTTCTCAGCCTTCTCTTCTTCGGTCTCTCTCGGCATTCCGTAAGCCTTGGAAAGAGGCTCAAAAACTTCCGCATCTCTCTCAATCAGATGAAGGAAATCTTTCTGAAGCTGATCACATTTCTTTTTCAGCTCCCACATTTCATCTTCTACATCTGCATATTTTTTCTTACCGACAGTAAGGCTTCCAACCATATTTCCAAGAGCTGTACCAACAGCAGCTACAAGGGCAGATGCACCGCCGCCGCCTGGAACCGGTGCCTTGGAGCTTAATACCTCGACAAATTCAGTACATGTACTGGTAGAAAATCCCATAGGACTCTCCTCCTTATATTCTTATTTTAGCACTCTTTAGAGCCCATTGGGGGCTTTATAAAAAGCCCCCTCCGGTTGTTTTTGATCTTATGTTCCGATTAGAAGAGACCTGTGATCTTACCTGTCTCATCTACATCGATCTTGGTTGCTGCCGGAACTTTCGGGAGACCTGGCATAGTCATGATCTCACCTGTCAGAGCAACGATGAATCCTGCACCTGCGGAAATCTTCAGGTTACGTACTGTTACCTCAAAGTCTGTCGGTGCACCAAGTTTTGTCTGATCATCAGTCAGACTGTACTGTGTCTTAGCAACACAGATCGGGCAGTTGCCAAATCCAAGTGTTTCCAGCTGTTTTGCCTGTTTCTGAGCATTTGCTGTAAGAACAACTTTCTTACCACCGTAAACTTTCTGTACGATGTTATTCAGTTTATCCTCGATGGATCCCTCAAGCTCATAAGCATATGTGAAGTCATTCGGCTCCTCAACAAGACGGATTACTTCCTCAGCAAGCTTCATGCCGCCTTCGCCGCCTTTTGCCCATACCTCGGAAAGTGCAACGTTAACGCCAAGCTCTTTACATTTTGCCTCAACCAGGTCAAGCTCTGCCTTGGTATCGGTCGGGAATGCATTGATAGCAACTACACATGGAAGTTTGTATACATTTTTGATATTGCTTACATGTTTCAGAAGGTTTGGAAGACCTTTCTCAAGAGCCTCAAGGTTCTCGTTGTTCAGATCTGCCTTCGGAACACCACCGTTGTATTTCAGTGCACGAACAGTAGCTACGATAACAACTGCGCTTGGATGAAGGCCTGCCATACGACACTTGATGTCAAGGAATTTCTCTGCACCAAGGTCAGCACCGAATCCAGCCTCTGTGATAGCATAATCTGCAAGTTTCATAGCCATCTTTGTAGCTGTTACGGAGTTACATCCATGAGCGATGTTTGCGAATGGTCCGCCGTGTACGATTGCAGGAACATGCTCCAGTGTCTGTACAAGGTTTGGTTTCAGGGCATCTTTCAGAAGTGCTGTCATAGCACCCTCTGCATGAAGATCACCAGCTGTTACCGGTTTCTGCTCGGAAACTTTACCATAGGTATATCCGATGATGATTCTGGAAAGTCTCTCTTTCAGGTCTTTGATGTCACTTGCGAGGCAAAGAACTGCCATGATCTCAGATGCAACTGTGATGTCGTATCCGTCTTCACGAGGCATACCGTTTGTTCTTCCGCCAAGACCATCTACTACATTACGAAGCTGACGGTCGTTCATGTCCACGCAACGTCTCCATGTGATCTTTCTCGGGTCAATGTTCAGGTCATTACCCTGGAAGATATGGTTGTCGATCATTGCTGCAAGAAGGTTGTTTGCCGCACCGATCGCATGGAAGTCACCGGTAAAGTGAAGGTTGATATCCTCCATCGGAACTACCTGTGCATAACCGCCGCCTGCTGCACCACCTTTTACACCGAATACCGGTCCGAGGGATGGCTCACGAAGAGCTACCATTACTTTTTTGCCCATTTTCTGCATTGCATCTGCAAGACCAACGGTTGTTGTTGTTTTTCCCTCTCCTGCAGGTGTCGGGTTGATAGCTGTTACGAGGATCAGCTTACCATCTTTCTTGTCACTCTCTTTTAACAGATTGTAATCAATTTTTGCTTTGTACTTACCGTACTGCTCCAGATATTTGTCGTCAATACCTGCCTTCTCTGCAATCTGTGTGATTGGAAGCATTTCGCACTCCTGTGCAATTTCGATGTCACTTTTAAATCCCATAATGTTACCTCCCTTTAGGTATTTTTACAGTTTTTAATCCCTTAAAACTGCATCTCTATAAAAACAGGTCCCATCCTGTTCTTAACTATTTTTCATTTTTAAAGACATTTCAGAAATGCCTTTAAAGACCCAATGATAACGTCTCCCATAACGGCCATATCCTCAGCCGCAAAGGAAACCGGAAAATTATCAGAAAACAAGATCTGTGAGGACGGCGGAAATTCATCATCCCCCTCCCAGAGGATCATCTGAACTACATATCCTGGAAAGATCTCCACCTGGTATGCAATATCTCCATGATCCACGGGAACCGCATGGATGTGTTCCATGATTTCCTTGAAATCCTTAAGTCTGTTTCCGTATGTGAAAGCCAGGCGTTTGATGCACCTGCCATCAAACTGACGGAGATAAACCTCTCCCCAGGGCATTTCCCTGTATGTTTTAAACCTTCCGCTTCCCTGAGATACATTCCCGTTCAGCAGAAAACGGATAGCAAGGATCTTTGCATAATGCATTTCCTCAAGAGGATAAAATCCCGCATCGTCTTCTTCATGAGTTACCTGAAAATCCGGCCAGGAAATATAATAAACGCTTTCCAGGAATTTCAGAGTCAGTACTTTCTTCTCTTCGTCATAAGGAAGTGAAAGACGTCCGGCAATTTCTGCCGGGTCTGCCTTACTGAACTCCTCTATATAATGCTCCCAGGGCATTCTTTCCTTGCTGTCTTTTTCATAATTCAAGTCATTTATACTAAAAGCCATGTTTTACCTCTGCTGTTTTAGTCTGCTTTATCTCTTCTGCTGTTCTTCCATAACAGACGGAAACAGATTTGTGTCCGTATGTGGAATAAAGCATGCACCTACAAACTCATCCATATAAGTCGGAACTGTAGAAAGCTCCAGATAAGTCATATTGGATGCAAGTTCGTATGTCTTTTTCTCTGCCGGTGTGGAATGAAGCATCAGATAAGCACCTGTAAGAGAAGAGTTACCAATATAGTGGAATTTCTCAAGAGGAATATCCGGGAACATTCCGATATGCACTGCATTAGACATATTGATCCCGCTTCCGATTCCACCGGCAACATATACGTCATCGATCATGGAAACATCGAAATCAAGAGAATTCAGCATAGTACGGATTGCAGAGAAAATAGCGCCTTTGGCACGGATAAAATTATCAATATCTACTTCTGTGATCTCAACATCCTTGGCAGAACCGGCTTCCTCTTCAAACGCGATCACATAGCTTCCCATGCCATAATGATCGTGACGGATTCTTTTGCCTTCACGAACAAATTTGCCCTTCGGATTGATGATTCCTGTCATAAAAAGTTCACTGATCACATCAATGATACCGGAACCGCAAAGTCCTACCGGTTTGGTTCCAGGTTCGCCTACAACCTTATATGTCGGTTCCATAGTTTCTTTATCAATGGTACATGCCTCAATAGCACCGTCTGTAGCACGCATACCGCAGCTGATATCTCCACCCTCAAAGGCAGGACCTGCGGAACATGCACAGCTCATCATAAAATCGGAATTACCGAACACAAGCTCTCCGTTAGTACCAAGGTCGATAAACAGAGAAAATTCCGGTCTGTTCCAGATCATACTTACCAGTGTACCGGCAGTGATATCTCCACCTACATAGCTTCCGATATTCGGAGCCACGATAATATGTGCATCCGGATTGATCTCAATTCCCACATCGGATGCAAATAAGGAATTTGTTTTGAAAAATGTAGGAATATACGGCTCCATGCGAAGCGGATCCGCATTGATCCCTGCAAACAGATGATTCATGGTTGTATTGGAAGCAACACACATCCGGTAGATCTGTTCCTCCGGGAAGTGAATGCTTCTGCACATCTCGTGGATCATCGGATTGATGGTCTCTTTGATCACTGCATCCTGAAGCTTCTTTTTTCCTCCAGGTTTCTGAGATTCAATAATACGGTTGATAACATCCGCACCAAAACGGATCTGTCCGTTTCCGGAAGAGCTTTTGGCCAGGATCTCTCCGCTTTCCATATTGATCAGAACTGCAGAAACTGTTGTGGTACCGATATCTACGGCAAGACCACCGATCACAACATCTTCTTTACTGTCAAAAATATCGTATACAAACATGTCGTTCGGTGTTGTACGAACCACACATTTCACTGAAAATTTACTGTTTCGAAGTACATCCGGAAGTTTTTTCAGCACGGAATAGGGAATTCTGATATGTTTAAGATTCATATATTTCCGCAGTGCCCGTGTCAGTCTCTCATTATCCGGCATGGTATCATCCAGAGATGGTTCCTCCATGTGTACTTCTATAACATCAAGACTGTTTGTAAGTTCTATGCCAGCCATCTCAACTTCATGCTTGGCATTTTCAAAAATAGCAATTTCTTCTTTTGAGCTTAAATCAGCCACTTTCATTCGGCTCTTATATGCGGATGCAATATCCGGAACAAGAACCTCCACATCTGCACTGATCTTGCTCATACAGGCCAGACGCCAGCCTGCGCCATATTCTTCATCCGAAATATGAAGAGTTTTCTTTGAGTCCAGTTCTCCGCTTTTTAACTGTACCCGACATTTTCCACAGGCTCCGTTTCCGGAACATGGTGCATCGATAGCCACATTGGCGCCACGAGCAACCTCCAGTAAATTATCCCCCGCATTGGCAAATGCTTCTACCGTACTGCCATTTTCAAAAGCAAAAGTCACCTTAAACATTCGGCAACCACCTTTCTCGCCTCGTAAAAGTTATTCGTCTTCCACCTGTGGCGTTGGGAGTTAGACTAAACTATATTAGTAAAAAAGAGGCTGAAGGCCGAAGCCCCCAGCCTCTGAAACAGCGCTCCTGTTTTGTTCACACGCCAAATTAGATCTCAAGGTAAGAATCTGCGTAAAGTGTGTTACCCTTGAATACGTCACAGGATTTGATTGTCTCCATAAGACGAAGGTCGTTAGGGTTAACGATTGCAGATGTAAGACCATTCATCATAGCCATAGCTACAAGAGCAGAGTCCATGATCGGACGGATATGTTTTGGCATACCGTTACTGTTGTTGGAAAGACCGCCAGTGGAGTTCAGACCCATCTCGGAGAACATCTTGATTGCCTCAAGAACTTCCATCTGTTTGTCCTGCATTCCTTTTACAACAAGGAAAAGCGGATCAAACCAGAGATCCTCTGCTTCCATACCAAGGCCAAGACCTCTCTCAAGCATGTTCTGGCAATGCATCATACGCTCGTCATTGTCTGATGCAACCATACCGGAAGAGCAAAGTGCGATACAGATCGCATCGTTAGCTGCTGCAAGGTCGATATTGGAAATTCTGTCTCCAGCATCTGCAGAGTTTACGATCGGTTTACCTTTGCTTCTGTTGTATACGGAAATACCAGCCTCAATAGCTTTCTGGTTTGTAGTATCCAGAGCAAGCGGAACATTGTCAAACTCAGACTGAAGGAGCTGTACTGCCCATTTCATAAGGTCCTCGCCATCGTTCTCAGCAGGTCCGATGTTTACGTCAAGATATGTAGCGCCTGCATCAAGCTGCTGTTTTGCTCTTTTGATGATCGGCTCAGGATCTCTCTCAGTAAATGCTTTATTTACTGCCGGTGCTGTTGTTGAAAGTCTCTCCCCAATTGTTACAAATTTTGCCATACTCGTGTTCTCCTTTACATATTAGTAGGATATGGCTGTGCAGCAAACCTGCACAGCCGTTTATAACTGCCGGCGATATTGCCGGACAGCTGATTTCTTAAACCTTAAGTTTATGCATCAAGGTCTTTTAAGAATTTCACAAGCTGTACTGCTTCTCTTGGTCCTACGATGATCTCCCATCCAGGAAGCTTAGCCTCAAGATCGCCCTTAAGAACTGCTACTTTACCAGGAATAACCAGTCTTCTGCATTTAACCTTCGGCTCAACATTCTCTTTGATATACTCGGAGATGCTGTTTCCGGAGAATTTACCTGCTGCCCAGGATGTAAGTACGGAAAGTCCGCCTGCATCATTGATCACCAGGTTAAGCGGAACACCGGAACGCTCCAGCTCGCCAGATACTACGAAATATGTAAGAGCAAAGTCTACTGTTGTTACAACGAGAGAATTCTCGTCTGCTCCGTTCAGAGGATAAATGCCCGGTTCTACCTTCATTGGCTTCTGCGGGTCTGTAAATACGTTCTGACGAAGACCGAACAGCGGAAGTGCCTCTGCATATGTCATCTGCTCCATAACGATGATAGAACCATATTTCATAGTAAACATGGAAGCAAGTGCTGCCTGTAAATGTTTGTCACCCTTCGCAAGTTTAACAAGGTTAACGATAGAAGGATAACCAAATGTTCTGTCCTGATTCTTAAGAGCTGCACGACGAACCTGTACAGTATTTGCAAAGGTCTCTTTGATGTCAGCTCCTGTTGTATCAAGTACGAGATTCTTGTTGCCAAGTTTCTCAATAGCTGCTGTAGTATCATATAACTCATTGATGTCCTTACCGGATACACCGAGAACTACTCCTGCATCTGTAGCAACCTTGCTCATTGCCTCGTAGTTGGAAGCGTTTGCTCCGTTAAGAACCGGTTTGCCGTCCTTACATACTTCAAGGGCAGCTTTTGCGATCTCAGGATCTGTACAGCCAAGGATCAGTGTTCTTCCAAGACCTTTAGCCTTCTCTACAAGTGCTGTAAATTTTGCAGCATCTGCATTCTCATCGCAGTTTACATACACAAGCTCTACATGCATTCTCTCACCGATACGATCATAGTCAACGTGTGGGATCTCTGCAAGTTTTGCTTCTACTTCTTCATCACTCATGCATGTGCAAAGTGATACGGCATATCTTGTTTTGCTTACAAATGTCTTCTCATGTCTGAAAAGAACAGTCTCTCCACCAAGTGTAAACTCTCCATCGCCTGTTCCGATCTTGATAGTTTTCATTGGCGGTGCAGTTGCCTCAGAAAGAGATGCTAATGCATCCTCGGACATATGAGGACACTGCTCAATTTTCATAGCGCCCTGTGCAACTTTCATAGAGAAAGCCATACATGTAGGGCATCCACATTCCTTACAGTTTTTCTTTGGTGTTAATTTAAAGATCTGAATACCATTCAGTGCCATAGCTCTTTATCCTCCTATTTATTACGCAAGTGCTTTGATCAGCTTGGAAATTGTCTTAACAGATTCCGGATGTCTTAAGATAACTGCATCAGAACCAGCTGCAAGATCAGCTGCTGCTGTCTCAACTTCCATGTCGATTCCACGCTCGTCCTGTGGTCCCCATGCCGGCATGTCTGCTTCAGAAGCCATTGCCTCTTTAACATTCCATGTCTCAGCGGATACAGGTGTAATAATAGGCATCTGCAGCATGTTATCATTCTGGCCTAAAGCGGCACCTTTGATACGGTCCATAGTGGATACTACGTACTCATATCCATAACCAACTGCTGCACTACCGATATTCATAACGATCTTCTTTGCATCTACACCAAGCTGTGTAGTAACAACGTTAAGCTGTTTAGCAAGGTTGATATCAACGGCAGACTCAGCGCCTACGATCTGATTGTAAGCAAGACCTGCTGCTGCACCGATCGCTTTGTAGTTCTCCTCTTTCTCGGAAAGGATCAGTGCATTTCTGCCCTGAAGAGCCTCTGCAACCTTCGGAAGGAGCTCTGCATCCTTCTCAACATTCTTGCAGCCCTCTACAACCAGTGGACAGTCAACTGCATCTGCAACTTCTTTAACAACTGCGATCAGCTCATCGATAGATTTGTTAACACCGTTCGGGTCGCCGCCCTCAAGAATAAGTGCAACAAAGTCAGCACCCTCCATAGCTGCAGCTTTCTTAGCAATGTCAGCCATTGTAGTAGCGCCTTCATAGTAAGCTTTGATACCTTCAGATACGCCCTCAAGACCCATATCAGAGATCTCTACACCGATCTTCGGGCAGTTCTCTGACTCTGCGTCAAAGGAATAAAATGGGAATGTACAATCCCCACCAATTGTCACAGTCTTATCTCCGCTTCCGATTGTGACAGCATTAATCTTTGCATTGAACTTTTGTGGTTTCTGATTAAACGGCATTTTTCGTTAGCCTCCTTAAAAATAATAATTAAAAACTACAGAGCTTCTTATATTATACTACATAGCACCAGTTATTGGCAAGATGCAGCACTACATTTCTGTTAAAAAATCAACAAACTTTTTAACAGTTTACAGGAGAAAGGATGTCCGCACATCCTTTCTCCTGGATAAATTACATCATTGGATCAAGTCCGAGAGCCGGATGTCCTTTTTCTGTAAGGAATGCAACCAGTGTCTCTGGATCTTCTGCGATCGTCTCATCACCGATCATGTCTGTAAAGTTATCGATTCCGTAAAGCTCTTTTGCAGTCTTATTAAGTCTGTCAGCTACGAATTCTTTCAGCTCTTTCGGCATCCATACGATACGCTCGATACCGCCCTCAGCCTTCATGAACTTCTTGGAGGAAATGAAATGTTTACCATGTCCCATGAATCCAGGTGTCTGAACTCCACCACCTGTCATGGATGCCATCTCAGGGAATGTCATTCCAAGTGGTGTCATACCTGCATACTCACGGTTAGCAATAACAACACCGTTGGAGAATGGCTCGATACCACAGATACACTCGAAGCATCCGCAGGAAGTCATCGGATCCTGCATGATGGAGTACAGTGTAACATGCTCCAGAGCACCCTGGGAGAATTTCTGAACTGCCTCATCAACGTCCTCATAAGAACCAAGATTCTCATCGATCGGACGCTCTTTTGTAATGATCTGGCAAGGACCAGCCGGGTCAAGCTGATGTGTAGCTTTTGCATCCAGCCATGAAACCGCACCGCAAAGACCAAGTCTCTCAGGTGTTACTACACATACGTGGCTTGGTGCGAATGCCTGGCAAAGGATACAGCTGTAATATACGTCAACAGACTCATCTGTCAGAGTATCAAGACGCTCATCACGTTTGTCAAAGATCGGAATTGCAACCTCATGACGGATTCTTGTACACTCAGCAGGATCTGTATAGATAACAACCTCACATTTATCAACAACTGCATCGAACTCATTTTTAACAGATGCATAAAGAACTTCACCGATATGTTTGATTCTGAATCCTGCATTAAATGCGTCAATGCTGATACGAATACGCTGCATATCACGCTGTCCTGTATGGTATACACCCTCGATACAGTTGATGTAGTTGTGGAATTTACGCTCGATAACCGGCTCAAAGTCAGGCTGCATATTCTTACCTGCAACTTTAACAACATATGCAATGCTGTTCTTGCTGCCGAATTCCATCTCATCTACTTCAGGTCCGATTACTGTGATCTTGTGATCCTCGATCTCAGAAGCATCGCAGGTATGTACAAGCTCTGCACAGTCTACACGGGAGCCATCGAACTCAACCTGCATATCTTTACGACGGATGATCTCACCCTCGAATGCAGATGCGAAAGCAACCGGAATATCAATATTTGTGATCTTGATCTTAATATCACGCGCCTCAAGAGAAGTAGCGTTAAATTTACTTACGTCCTCCTGAACGATAAGGCTCTTCGGTACACGGAAGATATTCTCTGTCTCATTTGTAACAACCGGGAATCCAAGTGCGATAGCGCCTGCACCGCATGCTACGATCACATCATCCAGAGGTTTGAATGCGTTAACAAATGCCGGTACACGATCCATTGTGTATTTCATAAGTGTTCCTGCATCTCCAGGTGTTACGTTACCGAAGATCAGAGCTGCACGGATCGCAACGGAAACTACATGAACAACAGATGTAACATCTTTTCCAAGAGGAATAACACGAACGTTGGCACCTGTCTTCATTCCGGCTTCTGCAACCTGATCAATGATTCCGCCAACAAGTGTTACCAGGATACCCTGTGCCTGATAGCTCTTTACAAGAGCAACACCCTCTTCTGTAGTAGGAGCAGCACCAAGGATAACAGCAACGCCTGGGATATCGCCTGTTACAAGCGGTACACCGAGCTCACGGATAACAGCATCACCAAGATGTCCATAGCATGGCTCTTCGTAAGGAGTTGCTCCGTCGATATATTTCAGAACCTCGATGAACTCTGCGCAGAGTGCTGTAGCAACACCGGACATGAATGCATCGTTCAGTCTTTTCTCTCTTGTCATAAGTGTTTTTACAACGCCAAGAGCTTCTTTTAATTCTTTTAATGTTGTAACTTTTGTTCCTGTTACAGCATAGTAGCAAGGAAGGCTGTAAGCGGTATTCGGGAAGCTGACAGCTTTGTCTTCGCCATACTGAGCGATCGCGCCGTCAATAGCACCCTCTGTTAAACCATATACAGCATCGTTTCCGCCGAATACTCTATCAAATAAAGTCACTGTAATACCTCCTATTTTTACAGAATTGAATTCTGATCAATTTTGTCTTTGATTTTTCTGATTTCAGCTGTTACAGTTTCACTGAAATCGTAGGGAGATTTCCCCTGACGATCAGCATCTATAACTTCTGTATTGTAGTGGATCATTCCAAGCAGATCCTCTGCCGGGATCTTACTCCGAATAAATTCCTCATCCTCCGGATTTCTTACCTTATTGGCCACGACCTTAACCTGAGAAACTCCCAGATCCTTTGCAAGACGTTTAACATTCTTATATGTCTGTACACTTCTTGCCCCTGGTTCGATCACTACAATAAATTCATCCATGCTCTCCGTGGTGCCCCGGCCCAGATGTTCCAGGCCGGCCTCCATATCCATGATCACCACATCATCTCTGTGGATCACAAGGTTATTGATCACTCTTTTAAGCATCACATGTTCAGGACAGACGCATCCGCCTCCACCTGTTTCCACAGTTCCAAGGACAAGCAGCTTTACGCCATTACAGGTTTTTCCATAAGTATCCGGAATATCGTCTACCTTTGGGTTCAGTTTATAAAACTGATTCTGGCTGTTGGCTCCGGTGCGTTCTTCTATGAGCTTACGCATTTTTGAGATTGGAACAATAGAATCCAAGGTTTCCTCGTCAAATCCAAGGGCAAGACCCAGGTTCGCATCCGGATCCACATCCGCCGCAAGGACTTTTTTTCCCTCATCTGCGTATAGTCTTGCAAGTGTTGCTGCGAAAGTTGTCTTTCCTACTCCGCCTTTACCGGTTACTGCTATTTTCATTTTACGTCTTCCACCTTTTATAACATTTTAAAGATCGCAACGGATTAGATTCCTAATGCTGTTCTCTTCTCTTCAATTCTCTCGATCATAAGATCAACTAATTTCTCGATGTCTGTCTCTACTGTGTAAGCAGCACCTGTCCATTTTCTTGTTCCCTCTGTAAGAAGCTCGCACATTTCTGAAGAACCGGAAACATATGGATCAACACCAAGGAATGTATCAATACCAGTACCAACTACGTAGTTACCGATGGATACAGCTTTTTCAGACATCCACTCAGGAGCACATCCTACTACAGGAAGCTGATTGATCTGAAGTCCTGAATCTTTTGCAAGTTCAGCAGCCAGGATCATCATACGGGAGATATCTACGCAGGATCCCATATGAAGTACTGGTGGGATATCAGCCAGCTCACAGACACGTTTCAGACCTGCACCGCAGAGATCTCTTGCGGATTTGTCCATCAGACCAGCTTTAGCAGCTGCCTGTGCGGAACATCCGGAAGCGATGATAATGATATCATTTGCGATACACTTCTTCATCAGTTCGATATGTGCATAGTCAGGACGGATCTTAGGATTGTTACATCCAACCATAGCAACAGCACCACGGATAACACCGGAAGTGATGCACTCAAGTAATGGTTTGGTTGTTCCTGTTACATCAACCTGAGAGTTTGTAACACCATCAAGAACTTTAACGATCGCTTCTACTGAATAACCAACAGTAGCTTTCTGTTTCAGCTGTGGGATATGTACAAGCTCAGGTTTTCTGTTCTTGAAGTTATCGATAGCCATCTTAACGATTGCTTTTGCATTTTCTCCTGCTGTCTCAGCGTTGAATCTGATAAATTCAGAATCCGGCATCTGAGCGATCGGAGAAGTTGTAACAAATTTAGTATGGAAGCATTTGCTCAGAGGTCCTAATGCAGGGAAGATACACTGAACATCAACTACGATCGCCTCGCAGGCACCTGTCAGCACTACGTTCTCCTGCTGCAGGAAGTTACCAGCCATCGGAACACCACGACGCATAGCTACCTCGTTAGAAGTACAGCACACACCGGAAACGGTGATTCCTTTTGCTCCTACAGATTTTGCATAATCGATCATTTCTTTGCTGTCTGCATACTCACAGATCATCTCAGAAAGACTCGGATCATGTCCGTGTACAACAATGTTTACATTCTCTTCAACCATTACTCCAAGGTTAGCCTCTGTATCAATCGGCTTCGGAGTTCCGAATAATACATCAGAGAACTCTGTTCCCATCATGGAACCGCCCCATCCATCAGCCATACCGCAGCGAAGAGACTGTTTTACAAGTGCCTCCGGAAGAGATGAACATCCCATATGAGACATATGCAGGGAGCTTGCAACCTCACGGTCGATAGCACGTGGTGCGATTTCGTTCTCGATCAGTTTTTCTTTCTGTCCTGCAGGCATTCTGTCAAGGAATCTCTGATATCCGAACGGTTTACCATACTCCATAAGACCGATCTCAGCCATCTCATGAGCCAGATCATAGATATCCTTGCCTTCTGTTTCCACGCCCCACTCTTTAGCGATGCGAAGCAGTTTCTCAGGATCTTTTACCTGATAATTTCCGCCCTCTTTTGCACAGTACAGTGTATGGCAGATCTCACGACCATGATCGGAGTGAGTAGCTGCACCACCGGCTGTAAATTTAAGGAAGTTTCTTCCTACGATACCATGGGCATCACATCCGCAGACTCCTCTTGGAGCCTTCGGTGTAATACGACACGGTCCCATTGCACAGATACGGCAGCAGATACCCTGCTCACCGAATTTACAGTGCGGAGTCTGGTTCTTTGCACGGATCTGCCATGCATCTGCTCCTACCTTTGCACCTGTCTCGAGAAGACGGGCTGTAGCGGCTTCAAATTCCTCCACTGTAGTTAATTTGAATTCACTCATTATAGACCTCCTTTAATAGCACATCTATTTTTATTTTTCTTTTTATAATAAGCCCAGGGCAGGAACCCATCCCCACCCATGGGTTATTCTCTTTTATAAAAAAAGGTTTATATTCCATTATAAACCTAATTTATCGAAAATTTCAAAAGCTGCTTTTCTCATCGGATTATCCTCAGGAAGAGTAACGGTTGGTTTACCATCGCAGTCATATTCATAAACTGCCTCATCCTGTGGTACCACACCGATCAGATCGAGACCCTGATTCCGGATCTCCTCAAGGATTCCTGGATTCAGTTCTGCTTTTGGCGCGCGGTTGATAATAAGACCCACTCTGGAAGGCTTCATATCGCATTCCTTAATAAGTTCTGCGATCCTGCCAACTGCCTGTACACCTCTTCTGGAACAGTCACTCACAAGGATTGCTGTCTCCATGCTCGGAAGGATTCCTCTGCTGATATGTTCCATCCCTGCTTCATTGTCCACAACAATATATGGATAATTCTTCTGGTATTTGGCAAGCTGTGCCTGAAGCAGACCGTTTACAAAGCAATAGCATCCTTTTCCCTGGGTTCTTCCCATTACAAGAAGATCGTAATCATCTTCCTCAGCAAGAGCATCCTCGAAACGTACCTCTGCATAATCTGCCTTGGACATTCCTTTGGGGATCGGGCTTTTCTCTGTCATCTCAGCATGTGCGATCTCCTCACGTACATCGCCAAGAGTTGTATCTACTTCTACACCAAGAACCTCGTTCAGATTTGAATTGGCATCTGCATCTACCGCCAGTACAGGTCCTTTTTTCTTTTCGCAGAGATACTGGATCAGCATTCCGCATAATGTAGTTTTTCCAACGCCGCCTTTTCCGGCGACTGCAATAACATGTGCCATAAAACGGGCACCTCCTGATTCTATATCTGTTATGCCGGCGCATAAGGGAGGTGCCTGATACTGTTCTGGCACCTCCGCATCGTGCCGGAATTCTTATTTATTTCGTTGATGATTAGATAAGTGTACGAAGTCCGGATCTGTCAATGATCTCGGATACATCTTTCCATTTGTTTAATGCATAAAGATGGATACCGTCAACACCAAGAGCGCGATACTCATCGATCTGTCTGATGGTGTATTCGATTCCTTCTTCTTTGAATCGTTTAACCTTGTCCTCATAGAACATGTCAAATGGTTTACCATCAGCATCTTTAGCGTTAAACGGATTCGGGAACAGCCAGTTCCTGGAAATCAGCCTGCAAAGCTCACTGTCCATTACACAGCCGTTACGTGAAAGAGCCATATTAATGGTAGCTGCCTGGTCCAAGATCGGCATTACGCCAACATCTACAGGCATTGTCACTCCAGCCTCGCGGATAGCGTCCAACCAGTATTTAAACTGTTCCATATCCCAGCAGAGCTGAGTCATGATATAATCAGCACCATTGTCCTGTTTCTGTCTCAAAACAGCAATATCAGCATCCAAGCTTCTGCATGCGATATGGCCTTCCGGTGAACCGGCTACTGCGATCTCAAACTTATCGCCAAATTCATCACGGACAAATTTAACAAGGTCTGTCGCATAATTGAAGTCTCCGCAGGTTGTTGTCTCACCAAGCGGAATATCTCCTCGAAGTGCCAGCATATGGTCAACGCCATCTGCCAGATACCGTTCCAACTGCTGTCTGATTCCTTCTTTTGTGTTCTTGATCACTGTGAAGTGTGTTACAGGAATAGATCCTGCATTCCTGATCATCTGGCATACTTCCCTGTTGGCTCCGACATTTCCGCCGCCGGCACCGTATGTACAGGAAATATACTCCGGTCTATACTTCATGAGATGTTCAATGGTTCCCGGCAGATTTGCCATGCCTTTTTCCGTCTTTGGCGGAAAAAGTTCAAAAGAAAGCAACATTTTTTCTCTCATTGCTTCAGATAATTTCATCGATCGTCCCTCCACATCTTACGTCTTGATCATATCAGTTACACTGCAGTTTCACGATGCTGTTTGCAAGATCCACCATAAGGATACTGCCTTCTACCTCACGCTCATCTCCCATGATATCACGAAGGATCAATTTATTTCCGTCTACATCGATCCGGCTTACATTCTTAAAGATCACAGAATTATCTTCTTCCTTATATACTGTTGCAAGACACATAATCATTCCTCCAAATAAGTGGCGTCATTTAACCACTATGCTGTCAAAACTATTCTGTCAGTTTTTATTTCAACTCTTCCTTAACAAGTGTAAGGGCAAGTCCAAGCCTCATATTACCTTTCTGAAAATCTGCTACTGCCTCTTTGATCGTCTTAGCAGCTGCATCCATGTTAAGCTTCTTAAGATTGTCAGCCATCTGATCAAGTTCTGCAGCATGATGCTCGTTATGCTGCAGCATATAGGTAAGAAGCGCTACAGTCTCATTCTTGCAGTCACCATTCTCACAGGAACCGCAGTGCCCATCACCGTGTGTATGACAATGGCTGTCTCCTTCCGCATGGCTGTGTGTATGACTGTGAGTCACACCATCCTCATGGGTGTGCTCATGTGTATGTTCATGGCTATCTGCATGTCCATGCTGAACAAGATTGCCATTCTCATCTTTGATTAAATGCATAAATACCCCTTTCCTGTATCCGCCGTGCGGACACTCTCATGACAAGAATTTATCAATTAAATTCATTATACATCTTTTCACTGTTATTATCAAGAAAATAATTATAAAAAATAGCCAAAATTATATGCTGTTTTTCCTATTTTTCCAAAAACTTTGACAGTAAATTAACTCGATTGTTTCATTTTTAACGAAGTTAGTTTCTTCAAACCATTACTCTTTACCCAATCTGCTTTCCTGGCCAAGTCTAAGCTTTATCACTTTTGTAATATAATTGATGTGATTCTTTCATATTTTTGTGCTATAATAGCAAAAGCATGGAAAGCAGAACATACAAGGAGGAATTATTTTGAAAAAAACTGTTTTTCTGAACAACGACAGAGAAATGCCTCTTCTGGGGCTTGGCGTATACAAGTTGCCCGATGACGTACAGGCCGAAGCAGCCGTCACATCTGCTATTTCCGCCGGCTACCGCATGATCGATACCGCTTCTGTTTATAAAAATGAAGAAAGCGTTGGACGTGCCATTGCCAAATGCGGAGTTCCCAGAAAGGATCTTTTCATCACCAGTAAGATCTGGAACAATGCGCAGCGTCTCGGCGATGTCCAGGGAGCATTTTCCCGTAGCCTCGACCGTCTGAAAGTCAGTTATGTAGATCTCTATCTGATACACTGGCCGGTTCCCGGCTGCTATTTAAGCACCTGGAAAGAGCTGGAATCCATTCTTGACTCCGGACGTGCTTTAAGTATCGGCGTCAGTAATTTTGATATCCGGCATCTGGAAGAGCTTCGTAAGATATCCGGGATTATTCCTGCTGTAAACCAGATCGAGTGCCATCCTTTGTGTTACCCTACTGAACTGATCGAATACTGCAAGGCTTTCGGTATTCAGGTACAGGCTTATGCTCCTCTGGCAAGAGGTGCATATTTTGATAATGATGTAATGTGTGTTCTGGGGACCAAATATGCCCGGACACCTGCTCAGATCGGACTTCGCTGGGCAATACAGAAGGGAATTTCTGTCATTCCGAAATCCATCAACCCGGAACGAATCCGTAGCAATGGAAACATCTTTGACTTCAATATCGAGGATGAAGATATGGCGATCATCGATACACTGAACGAAGATCTGCATACTTCTCATGTTCCGGAAGATCTCCGTGATATTCAGTTTTAATTTCCATAATAATGCAAAAAGATATCTGCCAGATTATAAGTGATCTCCTGGCAGATATCTTTTTTTCTTTTCACCTGATATGGTAATCCTATAATTCTGCGCTTAGTATTTCACATGTCTGAAACTGATAAATACTTGACTGATCCGCTCACGCATTTTCCCACGGAAGCATGGGCGTTTCCACTTTTTTATCACGCAGCATCAGGTCCATTACTGCTTCCGCTGCTGATTTTCCTTCAAACAGTACGCGGTTCACTTCCGTTATGATAGGCATCTCCACCTCATATTTCTCTGCAAGCTCTCTTGCAGCTCTTGCAGAATAAACGCCTTCCACAACCATCTGCACTTCTTTCATAGCTTCTTCCATCGTATATCCCTGGCCGATCAGGTATCCGGCCTTTCGATTACGGCTATGCTTACTTGCACAGGTCACGATCAGGTCTCCGATCCCGGACAGGCCGTAAAAGGTCTCCATCTGCGCACCCATTTTTTTGCCAAGTCTTCCTATCTCCGTGATTCCCCTGGTAATCAGTGCTGCCTTGGTATTATCTCCATATCCAAGGCCGTCGGCAGTACCTGCTGCCAGTGCGATCACATTTTTCAATGCTCCGCCAAGCTCTACCCCAAGAATATCCGGTGTTGTATACACACGGAACACAGGGCTCATAAAAATGCTCTGAAGGTATTCCGCAGTTTCCTGTGAATGTGCGCTGATCACACAGGTTGTAGGAAGTCCGCGTCCTACTTCTTCCGCATGGCTTGGACCGGAAAGTACGGCTACATTACCCTGCGGGATTTCTTCTTCGATCACCTCACTGAGTGTTTTCAGTGTCTTTTCCTCAATGCCTTTTGCAACATTGACAATCTTCTGATCCTTGCAGACAAACGGTGCCATCTTGTGTGCAGTACTCCGGATATACGGGGAAGCTACTGCCAGAACTGTTACATCCACGTCCTTAAGTGCACGCTCCATATCCGTCAGGACATCGATTTCATCCGGAAGCCGTACCCCCGGAAGCCTGTCAGGATTTTCTCTTTTTTCCCGGAGTTTCCGGGCATTCTCCGGTCTTGCTGACCAGAGAAGGACTTCATGGCCATTATTATGCAACAGGAGTGCCAGGGCTAATCCCCAGCTTCCCGAACCCAGTACGCTGATTTTTGCCATAAATCTTACCTCTTATTTTTTATTCTTACTGCTTAAAAACACCTTATTCTCTGTTCCATGAAACAGTCTTACAATGTTTGCCCTGTGTCTGTAGAACGCCATTGCTGTAAGAACTGCCATCACAATATAAAGCTCAACGGTATGCGGCTGATCCATCCCATATTTTCCCATATGCCCAAAAGCAAGGACCAGGATAAAAGCCACCGCATATGCACTGAGAGAGCAAAGCGATACATAATGAGTTGTAAAGAACAGCGCAAAAAAGACAACTGCACATACAATAAATATCCGCCAGTCAAAAGCAATGATCATGCCCACAGAAGCAGCAATTCCCTTTCCGCCACGAAATTCCATAGAAATCGGAAAATTGTGTCCAAGGATACATCCTAATGCCGCATAAAGGATAAGAAGCGGAAGGATACCATTCATGGAATTTCCATAAACCATTCTTACGATCACAATAGCCAGTACACACTTCAGGCAGTCTCCCAGCAGTGTGATCGCTCCCGCCTTCTTTCCAAAGGTCCGGAAGGCATTCGTAGTACCAGCATTCCCGCTGCCATGCTTTCTGATATCTGTCTTGTGGATTTTTCCAATAATATAGCCTGTCTGAAAAAGCCCGCATACATAACCGATAACAAGACAAATAATACGTTCCATACTTTTATTCCTTTTCCCCGCGCTCGCGGATGATAAATTTCAGAGAAGTTCCAGAAAATCCAAAAGCATCTCTGATCTTGTTCTCCAGATATCTTACATAGGAAAAATGCATCAGTTCCTTGTCATTGACAAAGATAACAAATGTCGGCGGTTTTACCGCAACCTGTGTCATATAGAAGATCTTCAGTCTTCTTCCTCTGTCAGACGGCGGCTGCTGAAGAGCGACTGCCTCAGAAAGGATCTCATTAAGAACACCTGTCTGGATACGGAGTGTCTGATTTTCGATAACTGTATCGATATTCTCGAAAAGCTTCGGAAGTCTCTGACCTGTTTTTGCAGAGATAAAGATGATCTGCGCGTATGGCATAAAGGAAAGGATCTGACGGATCTTTTCCGTATGCTTGTAGATGGTCTTGTCATTTTTCTCAATGGCATCCCATTTATTTACCGCTACGATAATACCCTTTCCTCTGTCATGAGCGATTCCTGCGATCTTAGCATCCTGCTCGGTAACACCCTCGGAGGCATCGATCACAACTACAACCACATCTGCGCGCTCTACAGCCGTCACAGTACGGATAACACTGTAGCGCTCGATCTCTTCTTTTACCTTACCCTTGCGTCGAAGTCCTGCGGTATCGATAAAAATATAATCTTTTTTGTTCCAGGTAACCTTTGTGTCAATAGCATCACGTGTGGTTCCTGCAATATTGGATACGATCACACGCTCCTCTCCAAGAAGCTTATTGATCAGAGAAGATTTTCCCACGTTCGGCTTTCCTACAATGGCGATCTTCGGAATATCATCCTGATCTTCCTCTTCACTCTTATCCGGGAACTCTTTGATCACCTCATCCAGCATGTCTCCAAGGCCTTGTCTGTTAGCTGCGGAAATCGGGATCGGTTCTCCGATTCCAAGATTGTAAAACTCATATACATCCATCATATATTTCTGGTGGCTGTCTACCTTGTTAACTACAAGACGTACCGGCTTGCCGCTGCGGCGGAGCATGTCTGCCACCTTGGCATCGGAATCCACAAGACCCTGGCGGACATCTGTGATAAAAATGATCACGTCTGCCGTATCAATGGCGATCTGTGCCTGCTCTCTCATTCTGGAGAGGATGATGTCGCTGCTGTCCGGCTCAATTCCACCTGTATCGATCAGGGTAAATGTCCTGTCAAGCCATGTGACATCTGCGTAAATCCTGTCACGGGTTACTCCCGGTGTATCCTTTACTATGGAAATATTGTCACCTGCCAGAGCGTTAAACAGAGTGGATTTGCCTACATTAGGCCTTCCCACTATTGCTACTACTGGTTTGCTCATAAATCTGTCTCCTTCTTGTTTGTTTATGTTCCGGAGGGTAGATCACGGCTTCCACCAGATCATGTCCTCCTGTGTCTACGATTACAATTTCTGTGTTCAATGCTTCCGAAAGTTCTTCCAGTGTCATGTCATCCAGAAAAATCTCCTCATCACCTTTCAGCATGCTGCATGGGATCAGAAGCTTCTCTCCAAGGTCAAGACCGGAAAGCTGCTCTTTCAGATCCTGCCCGGTGATCAGACCGGACACTGTGATCTTTTCACCGAAAAAACGATTCTCGATGGTTGTGACCGAAATCTGCACATTGGGATATTTCTTCTGGATCTCTTTTATATGGCGTGCGATAAAAGGCGCCGCCAGTTTTCCTGTGGCGATCCTGCCTGTCACCTTACGGTCGTCACCGGAAAGCCCCTCCAGCGTTTCTTTTACTTCTGTTTCCAGAAGCCTGAGCATTCCCACACCATTCTCAAGCTGCAGATATCCATCATATTCATCCTCACAGGGAAGCTCCCTGTCTGCCAGAATATACCATTCGTCTGAAGCATGGATAAAATGGATCCCATATTTCTCCATCATGATCTTCTGCCAGCGTTCGATCTGCCCCAGGACTTTTTCAGCATCTTCCTTATTAAAAGGTTCCAGAGGATAAAGACCTTTTCTGTATTTGGTAAGTCCTACCGGTACAACAGAAACGCTCTGAAGGATCGGCGCATAAGCAGAAAGCTTTTCAAGGCTGTATTCCAGCTCGTCTCCGTCATTGACGCCCTTACACAGTACAATCTGTCCATTCATGGTGATTCCTGCATTGTACAGCATATCCACCTTATCCAGAGCCTTTCCTGCAAAACGGTTATGCAGCATTTTACACCTGAGTTCCGGATTCATTGCCTGGAACGAAATGTTGATCGGTTCCAGATGATAGCGGATCACACGCTCAATGTCTTTCTCACTCATATTGGTAAGCGTAACATAATTTCCCTGAAGGAAGGAAAGCCTGGAATCATCATCCTTAAAATACAGCGTCTCACGCATACCCGGCGGCATCTGGTCAATAAAACAGAACATACACTTATTTGAACAGGAGCGATAGTCATCCATCAGTCCTCCGTTCTCAAATTCTATTCCAAGGTCTTCCTCATATTCCTTCTCTACCTCCAGCTCCCACTCCTCACCATCAGGCTTCTCTACCAGAAGCACCACGAGCTCTTCATTCATGAGATACCGGTAATCGAAGACATCTTCCACAGGCTGTCCGTTCACAGACACAAGTCTGTCTCCCGGCTCCAGCCCCAGCTCCTCGGCAATACTGTCGGGCAGCACCCTGGAAATCATATGCTTTCTTAATTTCATCATTATCTCCCTTTTCTATCCCGTATATAATAACAACTTTGCTCTTAAAAATCAACACTTTGAGAAAACACCTTGACTGACACGTGGGTCTGATGTTATAAATAGACTGAGAATTTTTAATGACATACACTTAGGAGGAATATTATGCCAAACATAGAATTGCTGGAAAAGTCTATGCCTGTTGCCCCGATCCGAATCGCCGCACTTGCCGGATGCCGCGAACTGGCCGAGGAGGTTGACAAAAAGCTGGTTAAATTCCGTAAAGAACTTGTAGCCGCCAAGAAATCCACCATCATCCCACAGGGATATGCAGAAAAATCTTTCCTTGTAGACTGCGAATGCCCACGTTTCGGAACCGGTGAAGGTAAAGGTTACATCAAGGAATCTGTCCGCGGAACAGACCTTTATATCATGGTAGATGTGACCAATTACAGTCTTACTTACAGCGTATGCGGTCATGAAAACCACATGTCTCCGGATGATCATTACCAGGATCTGAAGAGAATCATCTCCGCAGCCACCGGTAAAGCACACCGCATCAACGTTATCATGCCATTCCTTTACGAGGGACGTCAGCACAGACGCACCAAGAGGGAGTCTCTTGACTGTGCACTTGCACTTCGCGAGTTAAGTGCCATGGGCGTTTCCAACATCATTACTTTTGACGCTCATGACCCACGTGTACAGAACTCTATTCCGCTGAAGGGCTTTGATAACTTTTTCCCCACATACCAGTTCCTGAAGGCTCTGGTCAAAAATGTCCCTGATTTCAAGCTTGACAATGATCATCTCATGATCATCAGCCCGGATGAAGGTGCTATGTCCCGTGCTGTATACTTCTCCAATATCCTTGGAGTCGATATGGGTATGTTCTACAAACGCCGTGATTACTCCACCGTTGTCAACGGAAAGAACCCGATCGTTGCTCACGAATTCCTCGGAGATTCCGTAGAGGGCAAAGACGTTGTCATCATCGACGATATGATCTCTTCCGGAGAAAGTATGCTGGATGTTGCCCGTCAGCTCAAAGAGCGTAAAGCCGGACGTGTATTCGTCTGCACAACCTACGGTCTGTTTACAGATGGCGTAGCCAAATTTGATGAATATTACGAAAAAGGCTGGCTGGACAGAGTCATCACAACCAACCTTAACTATCGTATTCCTGAGCTTCTTGACCGTCCATACTATATCGAAGCAAATATGAGCAAATATCTTGCAAGTATCATCGATATCATCAATCATGATGTATCTGTCGAGAAGGTTCGTTCCAGCAACGAAAAGATCATGGATCTCATGAAAAAAGTCAACGAACAGTAATAAATGCTCCCAGGTTTCCACGTTTCCCGTGAGAAGCCCTGTGTGAGTAAAGAAAGAGCGGATTACAGCAGGTGCAGATGCCCGGCATTGAGATCCGCTCTTCTTTTATGCCTGCATCCAGAAAGATCCTCCTGTTCGCCTCCCACAGATTCAGCTGATATTTCCCATCTGGTTTTCTGTAAAAAAGCACATCCCAGTATTTTTCTTCAAACGCCTCTCTAAACTGATCGATCACATCTTCACTGACTTCATAGCAATCCTGACAGATAGAAGGACCAATGGCTGCATAAAGCTCTGAAGGATCTGTCTGAAATTCCTCAGTCATCTTTTCCACCGTCGCTTTACCAATCTTTCCTACAGTACCTCTCCAGCCGGAATGAGAAAGTCCCACAGCTTTATGTACCGGATCTATAAAGAAAAGTGGTACACAGTCCGCATAAAACGTTGCCAGCACCAGTCCCGGCACATTGGTGATCATTCCGTCCACATCTGTATAAGGCCTTGGTTTTGTGATCCCATTTCCTCTGTCTTCTTCCGTGACCACACGTACATTGGTGGTATGCGTCTGATCAGAGGTTACGATATCTTCCATGGAAAATCCCATAGCATCAGAAAGTCTGCGATAATTTTCCCTCACCGCAGCCTCATCATCCCCTCTTGTGAAGCTTAAATTCATAGATTCATAAATCCCCTGGCTTACTCCTCCCAGACGGGTACTGAAGCCATGTACGATCCCGGGAAATTTCTCAAAAGCAGGATATGTAAGCCAGGTAACCTCGTTCTTCTGATTTACATTCATTAGCTGTTTATCTTTATACCATTTTATTTTCATCTTATGTGACCAGTCCTTTCAACTGCAAAAATCAAAAGCATTTTTTATCCAGTGGATGTTCTCTCCATCAATTCCTACTACGTCAAAACGGCAGGGAGGCAGCTCCCGGTATCCATGGGCAATCAGATAAAACATTGCCACTTTGCTGATGATCCGCTGTTTTTCTCTCCCTACCGCTGAAAAAGGACTTCCGCTCTTTCCGTTCTTTCTGTATTTCACTTCAATAAACACCAGATATCTTCCATCCTGCGCAACAAGATCGATCTCCCCACTTCGGCAGCGAAAATTTCTTTCCTTGATCTGCAGCCCCTTTTCTGCCAGGAACGCTGCAGCAATTCCTTCATAATAGCTGCCCTTCTGTCTTCTATTTTCCTTCAGATAAACAAAACCTTTCTGTTTTTGATGTCGGTATCTTAAGTATTTTTATACAAAATGTGTGATAAATGTTTTTCTGTGTATCGGACTTGGTCCATATTTCTTCAGTGCTTCAATATGCGCTGCAGAACCATATCCTTTATTGGAGGCAAATCCGTATTCCGGAAGAACCTTATCATATTCTTCCATCATCCGGTCTCTGGTCACTTTGGCAACAATACTTGCTGCCGCAATGGATACACTTTTTGCATCACCTTTGATGATGGGTACCTGCGGAATCTGGATTTCCGGTATGGTAACCGCATCGTTCAAAAGCAGCTGCGGCTGTACAGAGAGCCTGCTCACTGCCTGACGCATTGCCTCATAGGTTGCCTGCAGGATATTGATCTCATCAATTCTCTCTGGACTTGCCATTCCGATTCCAACAGAAACTGCTCCCTCCAGGATCACATCGTACAGTTCTTCTCTCTTCTTAGCTGTAAGCTTTTTAGAATCATTCAGCCATAAAATATTGCAGTCTTTCGGAAGGATCACCGCACAGGCGACTACCGGTCCGGCAAGAGGGCCTCTTCCCACCTCATCGATCCCACAAAGATATCCAAGATGCTCATATTCATGTTCATATTTCTTCATGCTCTCTGTACGTACACGCTCATCCTCCAAAGCTTGAAGCTTTTTGTGATACTGCTGGATCAATTTCTGTACACCGCTTCTCTCATCATTTTCATAATGACGAAAAAGGGCGTTATATTCGCCCTCCTTCGCTGACGCAAAACGCGCCTTGATATCTTTCATTGTTTCCATTACACTTCCTCCGGTCCTTTTGGAAACTCCAGAGTCACTTTTCCCAGTTTTCCGGAACGAAATTCTTCCAGCAAAAGGCGGGATGCTTTCTCATAGTCAAGCTCTTCGCCCTTTTTCAGACATCCTCTTGCTTTTGCAACTGCAGTAAGGATATCCAGCGGTTTCAGCTCTTCTTCTACATTGTATCTCTCTCTGATCGCTGCCGGATAAAACTCCTGCAGATATCCGATCAGACCCAGGGCAAGTTCTTCAATATTCAGAATATCGTCCTTGATCGAACCGATATAGGCAAGACGCATTCCAACTTCCTGATCTTCAAATTTCGGCCAGAGAATTCCTGGGGTATCCAGAAGCTCCACACTTTTATTCAGACGTATCCACTGTTTTCCTTTTGTAACTCCTGGTTTATTACCGGTCTTGGCACAGGCTTTTCCTGCAAAGGTATTGATAAATGTTGATTTTCCAACATTAGGGATTCCTGCAACCATCGCACGTACCGGACGGTTTTTGATTCCTCGTCTCCGGTCTCGCTCTGTCTTTTCCTTACATGCCTCTGTGATCGCCGTAGAAACGGCCTTCATAGATCCCTTATTGCGGGAATCAATGCTTACCGCATAGATTCCTTTTTCTTTGAAGTATTCCATCCAGGCACGGTTCTGTCTCTCATCGGCAAGATCTGCTTTGTTGAGAAGGATCATACGTGCCTTGTTTTTTCCCAGCTCATCAATATCCGGATTTCGGCTGGAAAGAGGAACTCTTGCATCTACAAGCTCAATGATCAGATCGATCAGCTTGATATCTTCCTGCATCTGACGCTTCGCCTTCGTCATATGGCCTGGATACCACTGTACGTTCATAATTCACCTCATTTATCTGTACTTTAATCTGTTTACTTTGATCTATTTTATAAAACCTATTTTATTTTTCGGAGAAACTGTAAACCAAACTTTCCCGATAATGTACTTCTTACTGATATTTCCGATATCGCTGAAGCGGCTGTCCTCACTGTTATTGCGATTATCGCCAAGGACAAAATATTCCCCGCTTTCCAGAGTTATAGCACTATTCGCAAGTCCTCCATCTGTCATATCCTGATAAGCTCCATTTTCTTCATAAACCTTGCCGTTGATATAGATCTTCCCGTCTTTAACCTGAACAGTCTCCCCGGGAAGGCCGATTACACGTCGGATATGCAGGGCAGCCGAGTCACTGGCGCTTGTTTTAAAAACGATCACATCTCCACGTTTTGGTGAACTGATCTTATATAAAGCCCTGTTTACAAAAAACTTTTCACTTACAGAATACGTGGGTTCCATGGCACTTTCCTGCAATGTCACAGTCTGAAATGCAGAGATTGCAACCAGCACAGCAAAAACCAGGGTCACAATAATTTCAAATACCCACTTCACGATTCCTCTTGTCCTGTCATCGCGAAGCTTCTCTCTTGCTTCGGAAACAGCTCTGTTTTCCTTCAGATTTTCAATATTTATCTTCTTATTTAATCCCATATTCTATCCCCTGTATGTGCTTTTACACGCATACGCACTGATGTAAAAAGAGGGACAATAGCAAATGTTATTGTCCCTGCCTCTTTACTTATGAAATTATTTTACAAGCTCTTTAACCTTAGCTGCTTTACCTACACGATCTCTCAGGTAGTTCAGTTTCGCACGGCGTACTTTACCATGACGGATAACCTCAACCTTAACTACATGTGGGGAATGAAGCGGCCATGTTTTCTCAACACCAACACCATTGGAGCTCTTTCTTACTGTGAAAGTCTCTCTTGTGCTTCCGCCCTGTCTCTTAAGTACTGTACCCTCGAAGATCTGAACACGCTCACGTGTACCCTCTTTGATCAGTGCATGTACTCTTACTGTGTCTCCTACGCGGAACTGCGGTACTTCAGCTTTCAGCTGAGCGGACTCAATGTTCTTAATAATTTCGTTCATTTCTTTCTCTCCTTAATTATACTGGATGTTCTTAATACACATATGGTAACAGAGGACCATCTTTTATCACAACATCTGTGATTATACACTAGATAACTTCTCATTGCAAGGACTTTTTTTCCGGATTTTCGAGGGCTTTTACCAGCAAAGGACCTCATGTCCTGTTTCTGTGACAAGGACCATGATCTCCCACTGTGCCGATGGCAATCCATCCTCTGTCCGCACTGTCCAGTCATCGATCTCATCTGTATAGATTTCATCAGATCCCATATTGACCATCGGTTCAATAGTAAAGATCATTCCCGGTACCATGAGTACACCTGAACCTTCCTTAGATGTGTAGCTTACCCATGGATCTTCATGAAACTCAAGACCTACACCATGTCCGCCAATTTCTCTCACAACTGTATAGCCGTTTTCCACTGCATGTTTGTGTACAGCACTTCCCATATTTCCGATCGGTGTCCATGGTTTTACCTGTTCAAGGCCAAGCTCTACGCATTCTTTTGTCACACGGACAAGCTTCTCCTTCTCCGGACTTACCTGCCCAATACAGAACATACGGGAGGAATCAGAAAAATATCCCTGATAAATGGTAGATACATCTACATTGACAATGTCACCTTCTTTTAAGACAATTTCTTCATCCGGGATTCCGTGGCATACTACCTCGTTGATAGATGTACATACACTTTTTGGAAAACCTTCATAATCAAGTGGTGCCGGAATTCCGCCATGACGTACTGTTTCTTCATGTACCCAGTCATCGATCTGCTGTGTCGTTACACCTGGTCCGATATGCTCTGCAACATAATCAAGAACTGCAACATTAATCTTGCAGCTCTCTTTGATCTTCTCGATCTGTGCAGGTGTCTTGATCAGATCATGGTCAAGAACTGCATACCCCTTCTTTTTCATGAGTTCCATTTTTTCATCAAATGCTTCATGACATTTTTTATATTTTTTTCCGCTTCCACACCAGCAGGGATCATTTCGTTCGATTTTTTTAGACATCTTTTTCCTCTCCTTTTCGCAACTGTATGGCTGCTTTTTCTTTTGTATTTTATATGTTCAGATATGTTATATCTGTCTGTAATATTTTAACTGAATCAAAGAAGTCTCCTATGTGGTTGCGAGAAACAATAAGCTGTGGGTGGAGACTTGCATTCATTCGTTTGAATGGGAAATTATTCCGCCTGATTATCATAGCACAACTTTCTTTAGGTGAAAAGTATTCTTTGTGTTTTTGGTTTGTTTTGTATAACTTTTTGTGATTTTTCAATAAAAAAAGATCGTAATAGCTTGAACGATCTCTTTTTATTTATGTGTCTGTATTAATTATTTTTCGGTGGCTGCAGATTGTCGGTTTCCACCAGTTGCCATTATTCGCATTCGCCCAAGTGCACTGGATACTGCCGGAATAGAAATCACTACGATCGTCAGTACACCTTCCAGAAGAATATAACTGTAATTATAAATGATCGGATACAAAGCTGTCAGAGACTTCGGAAAATTATCCGGCATATAATCCATCCAGTAAAGATATCCGCCAAGTGCATGGAATGCCCCTCTTGCCAGAATTGCTATTATGTATGCTTTAAGAAGACCATGTTTTCTGGATTTTGCAAATAATCCTGAAAGTCCCATGGCTCCAAATGCCAGAATGTAATCACAGCATACCTGAAAAAATGAAAGGACATATGGCTCCTGGAGGAACTGAAAAATCCCATATACAAGGCCGGTAAGAATTCCTACCTTAATGCCATACCAGTAACCGATCAGAACAATAAACAGCATACTGAACAAGGTCACAGATCCGCCAAATGGCAGTTTAAATATCTTAATGTAGGAAGTTACATATGCAAGTGCCAATGCTACTGCACAGGTAACCAGCTGCTGTGTGGTAAATTTTAATACAGATGTGTTTTTCTGAAGTAATACTGCTATCAGAATTATCAAAATCAGAACTGCAATAACAGCTACGACATATCCTGCCGTTGTTAGACCGCCTTCGGCAGTCACAAGAAAATTAAACATACTCTTTTCTCTCCTCCTTACGATGAAATTACCCCAATCAAGTTCAAAGGTCGAAGCCTACACCTCCTCACAGTCTGGTCAGGCTCCTTTGGTCTTACCTATTGTAGCATATGGAAAAGGAGATGTAAATGGTGGGAGATGTATGATCATATACAACAAAATCAGGAGAAAAATCCATGTACTGATTTTTCTCCTGATTTCCTCTTTCCCTTTGTACCTTAAAAACTACATACATGCTTGTTGATGGTTAATCTTTTTGTTGAATCAATTCTAACCTGCGTACCGATTCACCAGCGGAGGTTATCCCCGCTTCCTCGGCTTTTTGGTCAAGCCCTCACCCGATTAGTAACAGTCAGCTCCATGTGTTACCACACTTCCACCTCTGCCCTATCTACCTCGTCGTCTTCAAGGGGGTTTACTTCACTAAGAATGGGATATCTCATCTTGAGGGGGGCTTCACGCTTAGATGCCTTCAGCGTTTATCCCTTCCGGACTTGGCTACCCGGCCATGGCTTTGGCAAGCCAACCGGTCCACCAGCGGTCCGTCCATCCCGGTCCTCTCGTACTAAGGACAGCTCCTCTCAGATATCCTGCGCCCACGCCGGATAGGGACCGAACTGTCTCACGACGTTCTGAACCCAGCTCGCGTACCGCTTTAATGGGCGAACAGCCCAACCCTTGGGACCTACTACAGCCCCAGGATGCGATGAGCCGACATCGAGGTGCCAAACCACTCCGTCGATGTGAACTCTTGGGAGTGATAAGCCTGTTATCCCCAGGGTAGCTTTTATCCGTTGAGCGATGGCATTCCCACTTAATACCACCGGATCACTAAGCCCTACTTTCGTACCTGCTCCACCCGTCGGTGTCGCAGTCAAGCTCCCTTCTGCCTTTGCACTCTTCGAATGGTTTCCGTCCATTCTGAGGGAACCTTTGGGCGCCTCCGATACCCTTTCGGAGGCGACCGCCCCAGTCAAACTCCCCGCCTGGCATTGTCCCACCGCCGGTTCACGGCGGCTGGTTAGAAGCCCAATATCACAAGGGTGGTATCCCAACAGCGGCTCCGCGGCAACTGACGTTACCGTTTCTCAGCCTCCCACCTATCCTGTACATGCAACACCGGACCCCAGTGCCAAACTGGAGTAAAGCTCCATGGGGTCTTTCCGTCCTGGCGCGGGTAGCCAGCATCTTCACTGGCACTTCAATTTCACCGGATGTATTGCCGAGACAGCGCTCAAATCATTACGCCTTTCGTGCGGGTCGGAACTTACCCGACAAGGAATTTCGCTACCTTAGGACCGTTATAGTTACGGCCGCCGTTTACTGGGGCTTAAATTCAAAGCTTCGCATTGCTGCTAACCTCTCCTCTTAACCTTCCAGCACCGGGCAGGCGTCAGCCCATATACCTCACCTTTCGGTTTCGCATAGACCTGTGTTTTTGCTAAACAGTTGCTTGAGCCTATTCTCTGCGGCCTGCTCTCGCAGGCACCCCTTCTCCCTAAGTTA
>NZ_CP040518.1:3612500-3731576 GCF_005848555.1 Blautia sp. SC05B48
GAAGCTCCACCATTATTCTTCGCCTGAATGATCTCATTCCGAAGCTGCATAGCAGAATTTCTCAAAGTCATCGTATTTGACACCGAAACCCATGCCTGCTTATAACCCTCGATCGTCGGTCCAGGGATCATTGTACCGGTAACTTTAAAGATCATCTCCGCAAGCTCAACATAACAGCTGCCAGTATACCCCTTATGAGTCCATACTGTATCCAGAACCTTCGTCAACATCTTCTTCGCTTTCTTCATACACCTGTCTGACGCATAATCCACCATCAATGTCTTAAGCGGCTGGTCATAATACTGTTTCAAAAGATCAATTCCCCTCTTCAAAGAAGAATCCGCCTGCAGCCGATAACTCAGTCTGTCAAGACAATCACGCCCAACCGTAACCAACGTCAGAAAATTCATCAGATAATCCCCTGCACTCATAATAGCATCTGCACTGTTAAAAGTTTTATCAATGGTATCCCACCTGGAAACCCCTTTATCGTTTTTCTTGTAAAACCAATCAAGCATATCATTAAGCTCAGTTCTGCTATACTGCGTCACACCCTCCAGCTTCATAGCCAGCTGATATTTCGTGTCACCATTTTCAAAGAAGTGATCCGAAAGATCCTTTGTATTATGAATGATATCATAAGCCTCTGCCAAAGTATCGTTACCATACGTCAGCATAGAACTCTCCGCAGTTTCCACAATAAGCTCCATAGCCAGACTCTGTTTCAGTTTATCATCTGAAAAATCCGTCCCATACACCTTATTAAACAAATTACACATCGAATCCGCAAATCCGTTCAGCATATTGGATTTAACCGTAGCCCAATATGTTGAAGTGCCAAAGCCCGAAGCAGCACTGGTATCCGCACTTAACGCATCAAACATCTCACCCTGAAGATCACCTGTAACCTTGTCAAAACCGGCATTGATCAGAAACTCCGGATACTTTCTGAAAAGATCATCCGTAGAAAGCTTCGTATCCACGCTGGAATCAACATCACCACCTGCATTAAAGACCACATTCGCAGTCAGCTTCTCATTGCCACCTGCGATTTTAATCTGAGCCCATTTATATTTCGGCCCCGCATAATAAACCTTATTAATATTATTGCAGCCTCTGAATGCATTTGCCTCAACACTGGTCACATTGGAATACACCATTACCGTACGGATCTTAGCACAGCCATCAAATGCACTGCTACCAATCTTCTTGGCATTTTTCGAAATATAGACAGAACCTGAAAGCAAGCTACACCCCTTCATCAGACTTGCGGAAATCTCTTTCAGACCATCCGGCAGATCAATAGAAGTCAACGATTTACAGCCGGAAAAAGCCTCCGCACCAATAGATACTGTCTTACGGTTAAGAGAAACCGATTTCAGTGCAGTACAGTTCTTAAACGCCTTTTTACCAATAGTAAGAACACCCTCTTCTGCGATCACAACCTTCTGGATCTTCTGTCCTTCAAAAACACTGTTCCCAAGTCCTTTTACCCGAACCATTTTCATTCCGATCGTGATCGTCGTAGGAACTGTAACATTCGCAGCCTTTCCGGTATATTTCATCAGGATCACTTTTCCATCACTATCCTGTTTAAATACCCAATCACTATTCTGGACTTTTCCCGTCAGATTGATCGTAAATACTCTCTTGGAAGCCAGGTATACCTGATCTGCACTTGTCTTCGTAGTAACCGTCACAACAACTTTGCCCTGGCCTCTCACCATCAGACCTTTGCCGCTTTCATACCACGCCGCTGTTTTTCCGGAATTTGATACTGCGCAGGAATATTTTGCTCCTCCAAGGACAGAAATCCTGATCGGCTGATTAAAATTATCACTGGATATCGTATAGCGGTTCAGGCCACTGCTCTTCAAGGCTTTGGAAACCAGTCTGATATTCTGCCGCCCCTGGAAAATAACCTTCATTTTTCCGGATGCAGCTTTATAATGCTTTGTCTCAGCCGCATGGACCGTGATCGTGGCAGCTCCCGGTTTTTTCAGTGTAACCTGCTTTTTCCCCTTCACCACAGCAATACCGGAAAAATTACTGGACAGGCTGATCCTGGCATTCTCTTTCGCTGAAACACTTAAATTCTTTGTTTTTCCATTCTCTGTTGCTGCATAGATCTCATTCACTGCCTTGATCGTCTGCTTTACCTTCGCAATGGTAAAGCAGACGTTTTTGCTCTTAGATTTCGCAAAAACCCCTTTACCTTTAATCGTGACAGTAACTTTACCCGGCTCAATATTTTTCCCGGAAGGATAAGAAACCGTATAGTGTGTTTTTTCTTTTAAAGTCTGTCCGTAAAACTTCACAGTAACCTTTGGTTTCTGTGGCTTTCCATTCCAGGTACAGTTTTTCACTGTAATCTTTGCCTTCCTCAGATCTGCTTTTGCCCAGTGGGCATACAGCTTCTGATTCCGTTTCATATTAAATTTTGTTTTTGCGGTAACCTTCTTACCCCCATCCTTAGGAGTCGTATACCAGCCAAGAAAATAGTAATTCTTCCTGGTCGGAGTCGGAAGTTTACCATAGGCACTTCCATTTTTTACAGTCTTTGTTTTATCTTTTGACGCAAGCTTCGCATCCTTCGCATTTTTATCAAATGTGATCTTAAAGGTTGTTTTCTCTATGATTCCCACTGAAACGAAGGGTATGGAGAATTTTTTCGCGTAAGCTTCCGCAAAAGAACCTGCAGAACCTTTTATTGCAAAGTCGGATGAAACATTAACAAAAATCGTATCTTCATTCAAATATGTAATATCATTATACCACGCCATTGTTTTTACACTTGGCGGAATCATAACCCATTTCAGTGATTTACAATCCTCAAAAACATACTCATTGATTTTCTCCATAGAGGAAGGTAATGCAAGGTTTTCCAGCTTCTCACACTTGTAAAACGCCTGTTTCCACAAAACTTTAAGTCCACTGTTGATCACAACTTTCTGCAGATTTATGCATCTTCCGAATGCAATATAATCAACATCTGTAACCGTTGAAGGAATCTCTATGGATTCGATTCCCGTACATCGGTAAAACAGTCCCTGTGCAATTTTCTTGATTCCTTTTCCAAAGGTTACCTTTTTCAGATTCACGCAATCTGCAAAAGGGCCGCCCATATCATAGTAATTTCCTGTAGCTCCATTTGTCTCCACACCAGCCGGAATATTCACTTCTGTCAGGCTCTGGCAGTTATAGAACACACTTATCCCAAGATACTCCAGGGAATCTGGAAGTACAACATTTTCCAGGCTTATACAGTTAGCAAAAACATTATCACGGATCGTTTTCAGTGTTTTCGGAAGGTCGCGTTCTGATAATTTCATATTTTTGCAGTTCTGAAAAGCTTCTGAATCAATACCCTCCAGCTTTTTGGAAAGAGTCACCTTTTTGAGATTTTTACAGCCATAAAACGCACTGTACCCGATCCATTTCACACTATCCGGAATCACAATTTCCTCCAGCCCTATATCACCGGAGGGTGCATAAAAAATCCCTCTTGGAACTTCCTCCATTCCGTTATCCAAAGTCACATTTTTCAGATTTGCACAGCCATAAAAAGGACCTGGCCAATACCGGTTCGCCGCTGTGGTATCATGGGTCTTCATTTTTGGTGGGATGTTGATCGTCGTAAGCCCTGTACAGTCTCCGAAAGCTCCTACATCCAAAAATTTCAGCGTAGATGGAAGCTTCACGGAAGTCAAACTCTTACTGTAGGAAAACGCTCCATTGTAAATATTTTCCAGGCCTTCCGGAAGAATCACTTCCGTAAGTGCAGAACAACTCTGAAACGCATATGCCTCGATATTTTTTACAGTATCCGGAACAACGATCTTTCTCACACCGGAACATTGCAAAAACAAGCCCTTGGCAATTTTTGTGATCCCCTGTCCAAAGGTGACCGTCGTCAGGCCTGCATCTCCCGCAAAAATTCCCGGATACGCCGGACTCTCACCCACATAACCATGTGTGACCATCGATGCAGGGATATGGATACGGGTAAGACTTGTACATCGCTCGAATGCTCCTGCTTCTACCACCACCCCATTATCCGGAATGTGTATGGAAGAAAGGGATGTACAACCGGAAAAAGCTCCTCGTCCGATCTCTTTTACAGAATCCGGAATATTCAGACTTGTCATATTAATACAGTCTGAAAATGCTCCGGTATCGATCCGGACAACCGGCTTGCCATTGATCGAAGATGGAATGTTTCCATTCACATAAGCGCATCTGTCACTTTTTATCTTATTGTTATTCTTATCATAATGGTCATCGTTAATGACCGCTTTGATCGTAACCTCACCTTTTTCATTGGAAGCACAGCGCAGTCCGTTCCATTCAAATTCTGCATTATCCGCACCTGCAGAAAATGCATCTTCACTGCCATCCTCAAGCTGAGCTTCTTCCACTTCCTCAGCATCCCCAGATTCAAAATCTTCTGCCAGCCTTTCCGTGTCCTCTTCTGGCTCCGCTTCCTCTTCCAATTCCGGTTCTGTTTCTGGTTCCTTAGAAATGTCCGCCTCATCCACACCGGACTCTGTCATTTCTGATCCGTCTTCTCCGGGATCATCAACCAGTTCTGCCTCAGAAACATTTGTCTCATCGGATGGCAACTCCTCCTCTGCATCCGTCAATTCCTCAGCACCGTTTTCCTCAGTTGGCTGCAGTTCCTCTTCCACTGCCTGTTCCACACTCTCTTCTGCTGAAAAATCAGCTGCACTGACCAGCATTCCCGAATCCAGGCTGCCAGCCAGAAGCGTCATTGTCAGCATCAATGCCAGTTTTCTTTTCATACCCAATCCTCCTTAAAAAATAATAAGCAGCCATATTTTATTACTGCTTATTATCCTGATTTTCTTCCTGATTCTTTTCTTTTTTCTGAGCATTACCGTCGGACTCTGCAGAATCTCCCTGCATGATCTTATTCAGTTCCTGGATCATCTCTTCATCCTTCAGACGGAATTTTACCTCTACACGTCTGGACGCGTCTTTATCTACATTTCCATCTGCATCCAGAACCGGATCTGACATGGAATGCCCATTCACTGTCAGACAATCCTTCAGTTCCTGAACCTGTGAATCCTTCAGAAAATCACTCTTAATATCCAAAAGATACTGCGCTACCGCCAGAGACCTCTTCTGTGACAGCTCCAGGTTATAACTGTAATCTCCATCTGTATCCGTATAACCATCAATAATGATCTCGCCAAGATATTTCTTATAGGAATCATCCAGCAATACCTTACAATATGTCGGCAGCACCATAGACAATGTCATCTTACCGGAATCGGTAAGCTCTGCCTGATCATAATCAAACATAACATTGGCATTCAATGTCAGCGCACCTGTCTGTGGGTCAATATCCACATTGAGGTTCTTTTTCTCAAATTCCTTCTGCAAAGCTTCCACAACCTCAGCTTTCACGCCGATGATCTTATCGATCTTCTCCTGCTGCTCTTCCAGAAGCTCTGTTTTTTCATCCAGCGCAGACTGCTGCTCTTTCAATGTATTCTGCTGGCTGGAAAGCTTCTTTTTCTGAGAGGCCAGCTTTTTCTGCTGTTCTTTCAGTTTCTTCTGCTGCGCCTCAAGCGTTTCCTGCTGTTTGGCAAGCTTCTCCGCCAGAGAAGACAGTTCTTCATCCTGAGATTTGATCTGCTTGTCCTTGGACTTGATCTGCTCATCCTGGCTCTTTAATGTCCCTGCCTGCTTATCCAGCGCATTCTGTTTTTCCAGAAGCTCTTCTGTATATTTTTCCTGAAGAGCAATTTTTTCATCCCGTTCCTTCAGACTGTCCTGATAGCTCTTCTGTGCCTGAAAAAGTGTCACACACATGATCAGAACAAAAAGCAGCAAAACTCCTGCCATCATATCCGAATAAGAACGCCAGACATTAAATCCATGCTCCTCCGGCTTTCTTTTTTTGCGCATTGACAATTCCTCTCTTACTTAAATAAACCAAAACGGCTTTTCTGTGCTGCCTTCGTTGCCTCACGGATACTGCGCTCGATCTCATCCAGCAATGCTTCCTGTCTTGCACCCTGTCCTTCCAGAAGATCCTCCAGACCTGTCAGCTTATCCTTAAGTTCCTGGATACCGGCATTGCTTCCATAGCCCCAGGGCTGTCCGGCGATCAGATGGATATCACGGTTATTTTTTGCCGTCTTGATCTCAGAAAGAAGCCTGCGCACCTCATCCAGAACACTGTTGACCATCTTCTGGCTCTCAGTAAATTCTTTCACTCTGGCTTCAAAATCTTCGATCATCTTCTTATCTTCACGAAGAAGCTCCTCACTGATCCTATTGGAATCCGCAACTGCTTTCATCCCTTCTGCAGCACAGTCCACATACTGGCGCATAGATGCATTGCAGTTTTTCCAGAGATCTGCGGATTCTTTTTCATTTTCATGCATATGCCGGGCAAGCTTTTCGTAATCCCGTTTCTGCAGCTGCTGGATCGTCTGATTATCCCGGATAATACGGTCTGCAGTCTTCATATAACTACTCTGCATCTCATCGATTTCCTTAATAGCATCCTTCATGGCACGTTCCTGCTTCGTAAAGGTTTCACTCAGCTGACTACTCATGGTCTTGTACAATTCTGATGTATATTCTGTATTCTCCTTCTGCACCTTCTTAAGTTCTGCCAAGGCATCATTAAAATCTTCAAACTGCATCTGAAAGGAACCGTGCATCTCGCTTAAAAACGTATCCAGAATCTCCCGGATCGCATCCTGCTGCCCTTTTGTCACAGATGCAGTAAGAACGTCCAGAGAATCATTCATCTTCTGAAAAGTAGGTGTGATCACTTTCTCAAAGCTGTCTGCCATCTGCACAGAAAACTGTTCCGCCATCTGTTTCATGGCTTCTGTCTGCGTCTTCTGGCTGGAAACAAGGAGATTCCAGGACTCATTCTCCGCAGTAGGGAGCACCAGTGCGTGAAAACGATCCAGAAAATCCTGCATTGCCTGGGACATCGCAGAATATCCGCTTTTCATCCCAAATGTGTACACAACAGAAAGTGCAACTCCATAAATGGAGGTCAGAAACGCAACTTTGATGCCATCTACAAGAGCGGATACCGAGCTTGTCATCACTTCATAATCCGTGGGCTGGAAATTCTTAAGTCCCCACACAAGACCGATAAATGTTCCAAGGATACCAAGGCTTGTAAAAATGTCCGGAGCCATCTCAAGGAGTCTCTTGTGGATATGTACATCTACATCCTCAATATTCACAAAATCCTCTACTTCAGCGATTCCTTCTTCTGTTCTGCTGATGCTGTCAACAAAATCATCCATCTTTTTGTCGAGATAGCGGTCACCGAAAATCCCTCGCAGCTGCCCAATCTCTTCTTTTCTGGCTCTTCCCGGAAGCTGAAACACTTCTGTGATCTCACCAGAGCCATGCTTCAGTGCTCTTGACAGGTTATCCATCCGATATAAACCTGCAAAAAGCCCCACTGCGTATATGATCAGCATAAGTCCCAGAAATGTAAAATTATAAAGCAACACATTCCCGGAGCCTTTTCCAACATAAGCAGTCAGGGTTGCTGCGGCCACTGTTACTGCCAGAAACAGCACTGTATTCATAAACTTTTTTCCCATAATATGCCTCCCCTGTCTTTATTTTTGAAAAAAGTTACTCTTTTGTCCCCATACTACCATAACCTCTTCCCTAAAACAACCAGAAAGGACAATTCCTTCGCCAAAAGAATTGTCCTTTCGTCTTTTTTCTATTTTATACTTTTATTTAGACTTTTATACGGCAGGCTGCATCATCGCTGATCAGGATCCTGCGTCCGCAAACACCTACGATCACTCCGCCAAGTATCCTACTTATGATCTGTACGGTCTTTCCTTCACTGACATCATATTGCCTGATCTGTTCCATAGTCTCCGGCATTCCGGTCATCCACTTGATCGTGTAGCTTTCCCCTGCTTTTGTCTCATTTAATGACTGCATACACTCACCCCATTCCACATATCACATCACTATCAGTAATCATCCTCTATCCGTAGGCGGATATTCGCAATCCACACTCAGTTAAATGATTTCATATAATTTCAACACAATTCTGTATTTTTATATAATTAGTAAAGTTTAACTTTTATTTTTCTGAACTATTTATTTCTTTTGTATATTTTATCTCATTTTATCTCGATTAGTCAATCATAACCTGTAAAATTCCACCAATAAAAACAGACAAAAAAAGAAACGCGGAACAGCCATTACGGTTATTCTGCGTTTCTCATTATTTTTTATGCATAAACTTTATCTTCTTCCAGAAGTGTTGTCATTCCATTCTTTACTTCCACAAGATTAATACAGCAGTTAGGCGGCACGGAGCCTCTCCAGAAATTCTTCGGATCAGGATCTACATTTTGAAGAAGAGCACGGACTGCACATCCATGAGAGGCAACAAGAATTGTTTTATCCGCAAGAGTCGGATCTGATGTTTTTTCATCCCAGAAATCCTTTGTCCTGGCGATCACATCAAAAATATCCTCGCCCTTTTCCGGTCGTTTAAAATTTACCGGATCACGGAAAAAAGTCTCAATCTGCGGATCGATATAATTGCCATCTGCATCTCTTACCTGATCACCCTCCAGCACGCCAAAATCGATCTCCTGAATCCGCTTATCCGGTATGATCGGAACATCTCGTTTCCCCAGAACATATTCTGCTGTCTGTTTTGCCCTTGAGAGCGGACTTGTAAAACAGATATCAAACATCACATTACGGAGAGCTTCTCCTGTTTTTTCCGCAAGAAGAACCCCTTCCTTCGCAAGAGGTACATCCGCTGCACCCTGAAGTTTTTTTAATTTATTCCACTCGGTCAGGCCATGTCTTACAATGTAGATCAGCATCAGCTTCTCAGCTCGATTCCAAGTCCGTTAAGACCATTCATGATCTTTTTCATTGCTGCGGAGATCTCGTTTTCACCAAGAGTCTTGTCATGAGCACGGAATACCAGAGAATAAGCCATGGATTTGAAACCTTTCTCAATCTGTGCACCCTCGTAGATATCGAACAGCTGATAGCTCTCAAGAATATTTCCGCCTCTCTGGTCAAAAATCTCCTCAATCTGTCCTGCAAGAACTGCATGAGGAACTACGAGGCTCAGGTCACGAGTTACAGCCGGATATTTGGCAATTCCTGTATATTTGTGGTTGAAACCAGCAAATTCCAGAACATCCAGAATGTCGATCACTGCGATATATGCTTTTTCTCCGATAGAGTAATTATCTGCAACAGCCGGATGAACCTCCCCTAAGTATCCAACCACCTTACCCTCGTAGATCATGTTAGCCTGTCTTCCTGGATGAAGGAATGGTTTTCCGCTGTTTGGATCGTAGGTAACCTTTTTCTTCATTCCGATCTTCTCGAAGAACTCCTCACATACACCCTTCATATCAAAGAAATCGCCTTTTCCGTACATTCCAAGTGTAAACATGGTACGCTCATCCGGAAGCTCTGTGACCGGAAGAGACTTTGGAAGATAGATATTTCCAAGCTCGTAAAGACGAACATCTTTATTACGTCTGTTATAGTTTGTAGAAAGGGATGCCAGCATACCGTTCAGTGTGCTTGTACGCATGATACTGTAGTCCTCTCCGAGAGGATTGCTGATGGTGATAACCTTACGAAGCTCACTGTCCTCAGGAATACAAAGCTTGTCAAATACCTTCGGGCTTTCGAAAGAATAGGACATTCCCTCTGAAAATCCGCAGTATTCTGCAATATCTCTTGCAACCTCCTGGATACGAAGCTTAAATGGCAGCTTACCTGTAGTAGCCTCTCCTGTAGGAAGTGTCATCGGAATCTTATCATAGCCATAGAATCTTGCAACCTCCTCTGCAACATCTGCATTGCAGTGGATATCCTGACGGAATGTCGGTGCAACGATCTCGTCTGTTTTTTCATCATAAGCCAGTTCTACACGTCCAAGATAATCGATCATCTCTTCTTTTGTAAGGCTGGTTCCAAGAAGCTTGTTGATCTTCTCAGGCTCAAATTTTACTCTGGATGGTTCTCTTGTCTCGCTGCAGACATCAACCATTCCGCCTACAACCTCGCCTGCACCAAGTTCTTCCATCAGCTGGCATGCACGGTCAATTGCAGCCTGTGCATTGTTCGGGTCAAGACCCTTCTCAAATTTACCGGATGCATCTGTACGAAGTCCGATCCTCTTGGAAGAAAGACGGATGCTGGTTCCATCGAAGCACGCTGCCTCAAAAAGAACAGTTTTTACATCGTCTGTGATCATGGAATTCTCTCCACCCATGATACCTGCGATGCCGACAGCCTTCTCACCGTCACAGATCATCAGAACGTTCTCATCCATGATACGCTCCTGGCCATCCAGTGTAACGAATTTCTCATCTTTTCCTGCACGGCGTACAATGATCTCCTGATTTGCGATGGTATCCAGATCATATGCATGCATTGGCTGTCCAAATTCTTCCATTACATAGTTTGTGATGTCAACCAGGTTGTTGATCGGACGGATTCCATTGGAAGCCAGACATCTCTGCATCCACTTCGGAGACGGACCGATCTTGACATTTTTTACAACCCTTGCACAGTAACGCGGGCAAAGCTCCGGATCCTCTACAGTAACCTTTATATAATCGGAAGCTTTCTCATCATTTTCCTTAACCTCTACAATCGGCGGGCAGAATTTCTTCTGGAAGGTTGCTGCTGCCTCTCTTGCGATTCCAAGAACGCCATAGCAGTCTACACGGTTGGAAGTGATCTCATACTCAAATACCACATCGTCAAGGCCAAGTGCCTTAACAGCGCTCTCCCCCACAACTGCATCCTCAGGAAAAATATAGATTCCGTATTCCGGTGCTTCCGGATACATTTCTCTGGTACTTCCAAGTTCCTCGATAGAGCACATCATACCAAAGGACTCCACGCCACGGAGTTTGCCTTTTTTGATCTTGATACCTCCGGGAGTCATTTTTCCATCGTGGCCGCCTGCAACACGTCCGCCATCAAGAACAACCGGAACCTTATCTCCTTCTTTTACATTTGGAGCGCCTGTTACGATCTGCACACTCTCAGTTCCGATATTTACCTGGCAGATGATCAGCTTATCTGCATCCGGATGTTTCTCGATCTTATCGATCTGGCCGATCACGATCTTATCAAGATCTGCATCCAGCTCTGTAAAGCCCTCTACCTTTGTGCCTGTTAAGGTCATGGCATCTGTATATTCCTGTGCCGTTACATCCAGATCCGGCACATATGTTTTAATCCAAGATAATGAAGTATTCATTTTGGTTGTCCCTTCTTTTTTCTATATTTACTGTCAGACGGATACTCATGATCCGTATTCACTGTTTTAGAACTGTTTCAGGAATCTGCTGTCGTTCTCATAGAGAAGACGCATATCATCGATCTCATATTTCAGAAGTGCGATACGCTCCAGACCCACACCAAAGGCAAATCCTGTATACTCATCCGGATCGATCCCGCACATACGGAGAACATTCGGATGAACCATACCACAGCCAAGGATTTCGATCCAGCCGGAACCTTTACAGAAACGGCAGCCCTTTCCGCCGCATTTGAAGCAGGAAACATCAACCTCAGCGCTCGGCTCTGTGAACGGGAAATGATGCGGACGGAATTTGGTCTTTGTCTCCGGTCCGAACAGCTCTTTTGCGAACTCCTGAAGGGTTCCCTTAAGATCTGCAAACGTAACATTCTTATCAATAACAAGACCCTCGATCTGATGGAAGGAAGGTGAATGTGTTGCATCTACCTCATCAGAACGGAATACACGGCCAGGTGCGATCATACGGATCGGAAGCTTGCCTTTTTCCATCTCACGTGCCTGCACCGGTGATGTCTGGGAACGGAGCAGAATGGAATCATTGATAAAGAATGTATCCTGCTCATCTCTTGCCGGATGATCCTCCGGAATATTCAGCTTTGTAAAGTTGTAGTCCGCATACTCAATCTCCGGACCTTCCACAACCTCATAGCCCATTCCGATGAAAATACGCTCAACTTCTTCCAGAGCGATAGTATTCGGATGGCGATGACCGATCTTCGCTTTCTTTGCAGGAAGTGTTACATCAATCACTTCTGCCTTCATTTTTTCCTCACGGACCTTCTCCTCGAAATCCTTTTTGGAGGCTTCCAGAAGTTCTTCGATCTTGGCTCTTGTCTCATTGACAAGCTGTCCAACCTTCGGACGCTCTTCCGGAGCAACATCCTTCATACCTTTTAAGATTGCAGTAAGCTCACCTTTTTTTCCAAGATATGCAACACGCACATCATTCAGCTTATCCAGGCCCTCGGATTCCTCGATCCGTTTTCTGGCATTTTCAGCCAGTTCCTGAAGTCTTTCTTTCATATCCATGGTCTATTTCTCCTTTAATTAAAATGATCAAATGATCCGCCGCCCACCCCGAAGATCCAGATATGGGCAATAAAAAAACCGCCCCTTATAAAAGGGACGGAATATCCGCGGTACCACCCAGTTTCCCATGAAAAGATCACGGGCACCTCTTGTCTGCTTAACGCGCAGCTTACGTCATCTCCTACTGTTACTTCAGAGAGGAAGCTCCGGTGGGAAATTCAAGAACCATCTGAACTCGGGGAAGCTTACAGCCGGTGACTTCCCTTCTCTGTGAGAAAACGATCCTCTATAAACACCTTCACAGCTTTTCTGTCTTTTAATACTATGCCACAAGGTCTGTCTTCTGTCAAGCGCAAAGTCAGGATTCTTTGGTACTGTTTTTTTCATTTTCTTTCTTGGAAAGAAGTGTTTTTACAGATCTCTGGGCCTTTCGGAATTCATTTTCGAAGTAGGCATTAATCTCCGCCCCGTAAAGAAGCAGGTTCATACACACATACAGCCACAGCATTACCATGATCAGCGCAGTCAGACTTCCGTACATATTTCCGAAATCCGGAAAAAATGCAAAATACAGGGAAAATCCGTAGGAAAATATCATCCACGCCACTGCGATCATAAATGCACCCGGAAGCTGGCTTTTAAAGGTTGCCTTTCGGTTTGGAAGTACTTTATAAAGAACCAGAAACACTGCAAACAGCACGGCAAATACAAGCAATGTCCTGGCCCCCATAACCTTGGCCAGCAGCCTACCAAGAATCGGAATGGTTCTCTGTGCAGCTACCTGGATCCGGTTACCAAGAACCAGAACCAGAAGAGTGACAATGATCGCCAGCACAAACAACAGCATATAAAAAACCGAATAGATTCTGGTCATCAGCCAGTTTCGGGTTTCCTTTACATGATAAATGGTATTTAAACCATTGGTGATCGCCTGCATTCCCTTTCCGGACGCCCAGAGCGCCATCAGCGCAGACAACGGCACGATGGCTGTACTTCTTTTGTATACTTCTACCACAATGCTCAGCACAAAGGTCTGCAGATTTCCGGGCACAAACCCGATGATGGCATCCCTGACAACGTTATAGCTTAACGGTGTATAACGGATCAGCGTTGTAAGAAACAGTATAAACGGGATAAAAGACATGATCAGAAAATACGCTGCCTGGGCCGCATATGCACTGACATGATCTCCGTTTGCCCTGCGCACAAATCCCAGCATGAGCTGGATTATATTTTTCTTTTCCTCGTCCATGCTGACCTCCCTCAGGTTTTTTTACCAGGAAAAACGTTCAAATCCGATCTTATCCTGGATTTCCGGGAAAAGCTTTACTTCCGGCTGCAGGCTCTTATGTTCGCCTATCATCTTTTCCATCCATACCATATTATACCAACGGTTAAACTTATAGCCGCATCTGTGGAACTCTCCCACACGCTTATAGCCGAAATGCTTATGAAAATCCACACTGGCACTGGTCAGGTATTCATCTTCTTTTGGTGCAACTGCAATGCAGGCGTTCAGGTTCAGAATTCCCATCTCTGCAAGAAGACTCTCCAAGGCTCGATAGAGTCTGCCTCCTGCACCGCTGCCCCGCCGGTCATGCCTCACATAAATGGACATTTCCGCACACCAGCCATAAGCAGCCCTCGGATGAAACGCAGAACCATAGGCATATCCCAGGATCTCTCCGTTCTCTTCTGCCACAATATACGGATATTTCGCCTTTATATCATGGATCCGATGCGTAAACTCTTCTATGGAAGGTGTTTCATATTCAAATGTGATCGCAGTTTTTTCTACGTAGTAGGAATAAATTTCCAAAAGTGTTGCTGCATCCTTCTCTTCTGCCACACGTATCTGCATTGCCTTCTCGCACCTCTTTTAATTCTGTTTGTCTGTTATTTCACAAAGAAACGGTAAACCGTTTCAGAGCTGTACTCTTCACCGGGAAGTAGGATCGGAGAATGGAAATCCTCTACATTGACTGCATTTGGCTCCACCTGTGTCTCCAGGCAGAATCCATAACGTTCATGATAAACATGACCGTTCTTTCCCTTCTCATCCTTAACAAAATTGCCTGCATAGAACTGCACACACGGACAGTCGGAGGAAACCTCCATACCGATACCGGATTCCTTACAGTATGCAGTAGCGATCGAACGGACATTGCCCTTTGCATAATTATCGGTTACATAGTTATGGTCATAACCGCCTGTAAACTTCAGCTGTTCAAAGTCCGCCTCAATGTCTCTGCCGATTGGTTTGGAAACATTGAAATCCATCGGTGTTCCCGCCACCGGTGCATATTCACCGGTAGGAATGGACTGGCTGTCTTTTACCGGAGTAAAATACTTCGCATGAATACATAATTCCTGGTCAAGCACATCTCCGCTGCCTTCTCCGTTCAGATTAAAATAAGAATGGTTGGTCATATTGGCAACGGTAGCTGCATCAGAGCGTCCTCTGTAAAAAATCTTCAGTTCGTTTTCCTCTGTGAATTCATATTTCACAACAATGGAAAATTCTCCCGGAAATCCGTTCTCTCCATCCGGACTGATGCGAAAGAAATCCACGCTGTTCTTCTCCTGGGAAATTTCTTTTACCTCCCACAGCTTTTTCTCAAAGCCATCCGGACCGCTGTGAAGATTGTTATGATTCTCATTCTCTGCAAGAACCACTTCTTTATCATCAATAAAAAATCTGGAATTCTCGATACGGTTTCCACTTCTTCCAATGATCGCACCGAAAAAGCATCCATTAATCTCATATCCTCGGATATCGTCATATCCAAGGACCACATCCTTCAGATCTCCGTTCTTATCCGGAACACATATCTTCACCAGGATCGCACCATACTGAAGCACTTCCGCATAGGCACCTTTTTTATTCTCAAGATGATAGATTTTTACTTCTTCTCCTGTAGGAAGTGCCCCAAATTTCCTTTCAGAAACACTCATGTTTTAATTCCTCCCATATATGAAAAAAGAGCCACTAACCGGCTCTATGTCTTTAACCGATTAATCCCGGGATGCCGTTCCCTTATTTTTGACGCCTAGCAGATGCTAGGTGGGTATCCTCAACAGTGTCTTCTGCCTACCACGACGTGAGGTCTGACATCCAACCTGCGATTTTGGATTCCCAAAATGTCAATGTAGGTTCAAAAAGAAAAGGGGGATCGAACATTCCAGGATTCGGTTTTCGTTGTTTTTATTATAAACCAGTATTTGTGCTTTTTCAACAGAAAATACATTTTCTTACTGATTTTATTATCAATTATTATTTGATCTTAAGGATATCCTTTACTGCTGCCGGCATATCCACTGCATCTACCACCCTGTCATGAAGAACCGGGGCAGTACGGATTTCTTCAACTGCACGTGGAACAGGTACTCCAGAAAGCGCACTTAATGCGTCTACAAGGCCAAAATCATCCAGATCTTTATGCTCCTCACCAAGTGCTTCCATAACACTTCTTGTGAATTTATACGGACTTGCAGTAGAGGCGATCACTGTCGGAAGATGATCCGCTGTCTCACTTACATACTTCTTATATACGCCGGCTGCAACTGCAGTATGCGTATCGATCACATAATTGCTGTTTTTATAGATATCACTGATGGCCTGTGCAGTCTCATCTTCACTGCAGAAATTACCATAAAAATCAACAAGCTGTGCTTTCATCTCGTCAGTAATGGTATATTCGCCGCCCTCACTTAAAGATTTCATAAGCTCTGCACATTTTTCAGCATTTTCTCCGGTAAGACGATAGATCAGTCTTTCCAGATTGCTGGAGATCAGAATATCCATGGAAGGAGATGTCGTAAGGATGAAATCTCTCTTTCTGTCATAAGTTCCTGTGCGGAAGAAATCATAAAGAACACGGTTCTCATTCGATGCACAGATCAGTTTGTGGATCGGAAGTCCCATCTGTTTCGCATAGTACGCAGCAAGGATATTTCCGAAGTTTCCGGTAGGAACTACCACATTGATCTCCTGTCCGTCTTTGATCCTGCCGTCACGTACCAGTGATGCGTAGGCATATACATAATACACGATCTGAGGAACAAGACGACCGATGTTGATAGAGTTTGCAGAAGAAAACTGGAAGCCCGCCTGATCCAGCTCTGCTGCCAGCTCGTGATCATTGAACATCTTCTTAACTGCAGTCTGGGCATCATCAAAGTTACCGGTAATACCTACCACATAAGTGTTGGCACCCTTCTGAGTTACCATCTGTTTCTCCTGGATCGGGCTGACACCATGCTTCGGATAAAATACAATGATCTTCGTTCCAGGCACATCTGCAAAGCCTGCCATGGCAGCTTTACCGGTATCTCCTGATGTTGCGGTAAGGATTACGATCTCATTCTTAACATTATTCTTCTTCGCTGCAGTTGTCATCAGATGCGGAAGGATGGAAAGTGCCATATCCTTAAATGCGATGGTCGCGCCATGGAACAGTTCCAGGAAATATGCCCCATCCGCTTCATGAAGAGGTGCAATCTTTTCTGTATCAAATTTACTGTCGTATGCTTTGTTGATACAGTTCTTAAGCTCATCCTCAGTAAAATCTGTAAGGAAACGGCTCATTACCTCATATGCTGTCTCCTGGTAGGTCATCTGTGCCAGCTTGTCCATTGGTACATCCAGCTGTGGAATGCTTTCAGGCACGAACAGTCCGCCGTCCTCAGAAAGACCCTTAAGTATGGCCATAGACGCTGTAACTGCCTGCTCTTTTCCTCTGGTGCTCTTGTACAATACCTGCATTGGTGTTCCGCCTTTCTATTGTAAGATATTCGTTTTCTTTTCAACGTTATCACATTATAGCATGGAATTATGGAAAATGCCACCACTTTTAAAAAAGAATCTGTCTTGCCCAATCCATCCTGTGATCAGACAGATATTCACAGCTTTCGGATAAAAAGAAACCGCCGGTCTGTTTCTGCCGGCGGTTGGTTCCTTCTGTACTGCATCAGTTCTTCCTATTTATATGTATAAAATTCATGGACCCCGTATTTAAAGAGCCTCTTCAGGTCCTTTTCAAACCATTTCACATTGTGTTCCTCCGCTGCGGATTTCTGGATAAAGAACAGTGCACCTTCAGAATAATCGGCACCCTTCAGCGCCTGCTTGACCGCTTCCCTTGTTTCATCAGAAACTGCAACTTCATTGATCCTGCCATCATAGGTCGGTGAAAACTGCGGAACGCCGTCACTGTTATCCCAGACAACCTCTGTCACCGTATTCGGAAAATCTTCGCTTTTTACACGGTTCATGATGACATTGGCCACCAGAACACGGCCCTTGATATCTTCACTTCCTGCTTCTGCCTCCACGATCCTCAGAAGTGTATCATAGTCCTCATCTGACATCAGTGTGGGATTTTCTGCCAGTGTGATCGATCTTGCATCAAGTTCATTTACTTTGTTTTCCATAGAGGAGCTTACATTAAGATCTGCAGCAGTATTGGTCACTCTCTGTACTCTCTGGCCTACGATCACCTGCTCACAGGAGCTTCCGATCCTTGTAACCGTGCTTCCGGATAATGGTGTATCCGTAACTCCTGAAACCACACCTGCGATCCCGGTAGGAACAGCAACCTCTTCATAGGAAGATTCCTCTCCTCCATCTGAAGCTGCATAAACCCTGCCCCCTTCACTTTCTGCAAATGTCCTTGTCCCCAGAGAAATAACCATCGCCAAAACTGCACATAATGTCAGCACTGCAAAACTGCGCGCGGAATTTCCTCCGGTTTTTCCATTTCTACGTTCATCCTGCACTCCGTCAGCCTCACGTAAATCTTTCTCAACTTTCATAATCTCATTCCTTGCGTTTCATTTTCTGTAACAGCCCATAATCCTCCGATGCGATATCACAACCCCCATTATCATCGCTTCCCGGATATTTACGGATCATTACGATTTCCTTTACATGTTTGTAACATTTTTGTAATGTATGGGAAAATTATATTTAATAATATTGAATATGTCAAGCTTTTTCCCGTATTTAACGCTTCAACGGCGGTATTTGTGTTTTATCCACACCTTATCCACATGTATTCCACATAAAATCCACATAAAATCGCAGAGTTATCCACACTCATGCCCTATTTCATTTCAGAAAAAAAAAGGCAGATAGCGTCTCCATCTCCGTCCAATGTTGTACACCCACTTTCCGGAAATCGTACTTCTATCTGCCTGTTTATCCTTTTTCAGAACAGTTTTTTCCTCTGTTATTTACAGATTTGATTATAATATTTTGTTTTCAGTCAGTCAAGGATTTTTGCTCGACCAGATCCGACACCTTATGCAAAACGGCACAGGGCCTGCACGAAAAGTGTCACATAAACACACAGATCGATACTCCAGGCTCCCAGAAACAGTCCCCATGGTATTTCCCCGGCTCCTTCGGCAAACCGTTTGGGCTTCAGCGCAAGGATCAGCGGAAAAAGAAGCGGCAGAAAATACCGTCCCTGCACGCCCAGGATCTTATCGTATCCATAGGCTGTCCACTGTCCATATAACGTTACAAAGATCAGCGCAAATACCAGAAGACTGACTCCGCCCAGAATGCTCTTTACCGGAAGATCCAGACGGATTCCCGACATATCATCATTCCCGGAAACCTGAAGGACCAGGATCAAAAGATATCCCATTGCCAACAGGGCACAGACAGGAATGTTCAGCCATCCAAGATTACTTCCTATCATTTCTGTAAGATAGGTCACACCAAAATTATCCAGGCTCCGCACAAAAGTCAGGACAAAGGCAGCCGGATCCTTCAGGATCCCCATAAGCTGTGCAGCTGTATCCACACCTGGCTGTGACTCACAGAGATATCGGGACGCAATGGCCAGCCAGCCGAAACTTAAGATCAGGATCACAGCTCCTGCACAGGCCACATGAAACCAGTAATTTTTTCTGCTTTTAAACCGTTCTTTCGGGATCAGGAACAGGAGCAGGCAAAACGGCATGTAAACCACTTTGCAAAGACACAGGAATCCGGTCAGCACGTACATCCATATCAGCTGTCTTCTACTCATCACTTCTTTTTGTTTATATCGCATAGCCAGTACAAAGGCAGCCAGAGCAACCGTCAAAGCCAGGGCCAGGGCATCTGCTGACATGGAATTTGCTGACTGGATATTCACAGGTACCAGCCCCAGAAGTACGAGGAAATTTTTCCCAACAGGCGTCAGACGAATGGCAAAGAAAAAGAGCAGTCCAAACATAAGCATATTGGCGATCCTTCCCGCATAGGCAAGAACCATCGGCCGGTCCGTAAACAGATCTGCAATGCGGATCCCTACTGCCTGGGGAAGATACGAAGTAGGTGCATACAAGGCTGTATTTCCAAATCCGTAAAACTGTGTTTTTTCCCGGTCGATACGCTGATCTGCATTCTCTCCGATATCCCATAATGATACATGATCCTTGGCGGAAAATTCCGGAACCAGACCACTGTTAAACGTCCTTCCATATGAGAATAAGTCGTTTCCTCCGTTGCCCTCCGACGTCAGATATCCTCTGGAAACCTCATAACTTCTCAGATAATGGCTGTACTCATCCGGCGAATTAAAGGCCGGAACCGCCGCCAGCGTACAGATACTCATAAAAATATAAACAACGGCAAACACCACTTCTGCCCGGAGCTGTCTGCGTTTCAGAAATGCAAAGATCACCAGCATCACAGCTGCCGCCGCTCCAATCACCAGAAACACCAGTGATTTTGGAAATGGCCTGGAAATGATCCGATAGGCAAGTGTCTGTGTATCATCCTTCTGGCTCACCAACCCTGCAGCCACTCCGGTATCCCCTTTTGCGCCATCTAAAACGATCCGGAATTTCTGCCCCTTACATTCCGTAAGCTTCTGGTCAAGCCGGAAGTACGTGGTATCCCCCGACGATATGGTCAGTCTGCTGGCCTGCCAGCTCTGGATCTCCCTTTCATTCTGATACAGCGTTATCTGAAACGTTCCAGCAACCGATGCACTCTCTGTAGAAAGAAAAAGCTCCACACCGGACAGACGGTTCGTTTTGCAGGTAAACTCCTCTTCAAAGCTTCCTCCCGCACCGATCATAGACCAGGTATCCGGTCTTGCCTGCTGCTTTACATTTCCGAGGATCTCCGAATCACTAAGCAGATATGCGGAAAAGATCAGGATCATTCCCCATATCAGCAGATATTTCAGAGCGTTTTTCAGCTCTGCAGACAGGCTGTATGAGCTCCTGTTTTTTTTCTTATTTTTCATAATATCCCTCTTACTCACTGTTATTTTCACATTCCGCACTATTATAGCATCTGCACGGCAAAAAAAGAAGCTGCGTTTTATGGCAGCTTCTCATTTTTTGTAAACCTATCCGGAACCGGATGCTTATCGATTGTTGATCGCAGTTACCAGTGCATCAATAGAGGCACGGATGATATCCTGATCAACACCCGCTCCCCAGGCAAGCGTTCCATCCGGTTTGCGGATTCCCACATAAGCGATAGCCTGGGAGGAAGAACTCTGCTCCAGAGCATGCTCCTGATAAGTCTCCAGTGTGTATTTCAGTTCGTAAGCTTTCTTCAGTGCATTGCTTACCGCATCCAGACGACCATTTCCGGAAGCCTCTGTAACGATGGTTTTTCCACGGAATGTAGAAGTAACCCGTGTTACGATGCCGTCTTCCTTCTGCTGGAAATGAACCTCATTGATGCTGTATGGTTCAACCACATTTTCGAAGGTAGATTTGAACAGACTGAAGATCTCGTCCGGATGAAGCTCTTTGTGCTTGTGATCGGACACTGCTTTGGCCGCATAGCCCATAGCCTCGCGCATTTTCGGAGGAAGGTTCAGGCCAAACTTTGTCTCCAGTATATAGCCTACACCGCCCTTTCCGGACTGGCTGTTGATACGGATAACATCTGCGTCGTAGTTTCTTCCCACATCTGTCGGATCGATCGGCAGATACGGAACAGTCCAGTGCTCCAGATCTCCGTTCTCTCTCCAGTGCATACCCTTTGCGATGGCATCCTGATGAGATCCGGAAAATGCAGCAAATACAAGAGCTCCACTGTACGGACTTCTTTCATAGATCTGCATTCCAGTACATTTCTCATAAACCTCACAAATATGCGGCATATCAGAAAAATCAATCTTCGGGTCCACACCCTGGGAATACATATTCATACCAAGCGTTACAATATCCACATTACCGGTACGCTCACCATTTCCGAACAAAGTTCCCTCAATTCGGTCAGCACCTGCAAGAAGACCCATCTCGGAGTCTGCAACGCCACATCCACGATCATTGTGCGGATGAAGAGAAACGATCACGTTTTCACGGTATTTCAGATTATCACACATGTATTCCACCTGACTTGCATACACATGCGGCATAGAATGCTCAACCGTAACAGGCAGGTTGATGATCGCTTTGTTATCTGCAGTGGGCTGCCATACATCCAGAACCGCATTGCACACCTCCAGTGCATACTCCGGCTCTGTTCCCGTAAAGCTCTCCGGGCTGTACTCAAACTGAAAATTGCCTTCTGTCTCATCAGCCAGTTTTTTCAGAAGTGCAGCGCCATCTACTGCGATCTTCAGGATCTCCTCTTTTGATTTTTTGAATACCTGCTCTCTCTGCGATACGGATGTGGAATTGTATACATGAACGATCGCTTTTGGGGCGCCTTTAACAGCTTCAAAAGTCTTACGGATGATATGCTCTCTTGCCTGAGTCAGCACCTGGATCGTTACATCCTTCGGGATCAGATCCTGCTCGATCAGCGTACGGAGAAACTCATACTCTGTCTCAGAAGCAGCCGGAAATCCAACCTCGATCTCTTTAAAACCAATCTTTACAAGAAGCTTGAAAAATTCCACTTTCTGCTCCAGGCTCATCGGGATCACAAGTGCCTGATTTCCGTCACGAAGGTCTACAGAGCACCAGATCGGGGCCTTATCCACATATTCTTTCTCCGCCCATTTCATACATTTCACCGGCGGCATGTAATACTGACGTTTGTACTTGGATGGTGTCATCATTTTGTTTTCCTCCACTTTCTGTTTCCATTAAAATTTCTCTTTGGTTTCTGTTTTTGATATAAAGACATAAAAAAAATCTTCCGACTCTGCAGATTCTGCAAGAGACGAAAGACAACTGCTGTCCTACGCGGTACCACTCTTATTTCATGAATAAAAATTCACACACTTGACAGATACTGAATGTATATACATCCTTATATCCTCTCCGGATAACGGCGGACACCGTCTGCGTCTACTCTCTTATATAATATATAAAGATTTCAGGCAGATGCTCCGAGGCGAGTTCCACAAATCCCTTCCGCTGCTTCTCACCGGCCAGCAGCTCTCTGTGCTCCGTTCTCTTGTGTACTATTCCTCATCTACGCATTTTCTTTTTGAAACTGGTATTAGGTTAACACGTTATGGAAGATTTGTCAATGAAATTTTAACGATGCACCGTACGAAACAAGATCATGGTTATATAAAAAACCAGAAAAAGATATCTCTCACCGTTCTGTCAATCAACCTGTAGATCATTTTTATATTCCTGGAAATATGAAGGTCATGCGGATATTTGCAATTGAAGCAGGGAACTTACTTGATTCGGGTGAACTGCAATATTTTTTATTTTTAACAAATTTTTGTTATATTTTACCAGTAAAACATGCTATAGTTCATAGTAAGAAAAAAATTTCGGAGGTATTTTTAATGAAACGTGATCTGAAAAAAATCGTAAGCCAGATGACACTGGAAGAAAAAGCCGGCATGTGCTCAGGTCTTGATTTCTGGCATCTGAAACATGTGGAGCGCTTAGGAATCCCGGAAGTAATGGTCAGCGACGGCCCTCACGGACTTCGTAAGCAGGATGACAAGGGCGATCATCTTGGAATGAATGACAGCATCAAAGCCGTCTGCTTCCCGCCGGCTGCTTTAAGTGCCTGCTCCTTTGACCGCAAGCTGATGGAAGAAATGGGCAAAACTATCGGAAAAGAAGCTCAGGCCAACGATGTATCCATAGTTCTCGGACCGGCCGTAAACATCAAACGTTCTCCTCTCTGCGGAAGAAACTTCGAATATTATTCCGAGGATCCATATCTTGCAGGTGAGATCGCAGCCGCTTTTATAAACGGAATACAGTCCCAACATGTAGGAACCTCTATCAAGCACTTTGCAGCAAACAACCAGGAATATCACCGCATGAGCAACTCTTCCGAGGCTGATGAGCGTACTTTACGTGAAATCTATTTCCCTGCATTCGAAACTGCAGTAAAAAAAGCTCAGCCATACACCTTCATGTGCTCCTACAACCAGATCAACGGCACTTTCGCATCTGAGAATAAATGGCTTCTCACAGATGTTCTCCGCAGCGATTGGGGCTTCAAGGGCTATGTGATGTCTGACTGGGGCGCAGTCAATGACCGCGTTAAAGGCCTTGAGGCAGGACTTGATCTGGAAATGCCCTCTTCCAATGGAGTCAACGATTCCCTTATCGTACAGGCAGTAAAAGACGGTTCCCTCAAGGAAAACATTCTTGACGAGGCTGTTGAACGTATTTTACGCATAATTTTTGAATATACAGACAACCGTGCACCGCAGGATTTCACTATGGAAAAAGACCATGAAGAAGCACGCCACATTGCGGAAGAATCTATGGTTCTTCTGAAAAACGATATGCAAATTCTCCCTCTGAAAGCATCCGAAAAAGTTGCTTTCATCGGTGGTTTTGCAAAGAAGCCTCGTTTCCAAGGTGGCGGAAGCTCTCATATCAACTGCTTCAAGATCACAAATGCACTGGATTCCGTTCCTTCCGATGCACAGGTTACTTATGCGGAAGGTTTTCCTGCAGACAAAGATCTCTACGATGACGCACTTGCAGCTGAAGCGATTAAAACTGCTGCCGCCGCTGACAAGGTTGTGATCTTCGCCGGACTTCCGGACAGCTTTGAATCTGAAGGATACGACCGTTCCCACATGAGGCTTCCTAAATGCCAGAACCGTCTCATTGCTGAGATCCTTAAAGTACAGCCGAATACCGTGATCGTCCTCCACAACGGTTCCCCCGTGGAGATGCCATGGCTCAATGATGTAAAAGGACTTCTGGAAGCATACCTCGGCGGTCAGGCAGGCGGTACCGCTGTCGCAAACATCCTTTACGGAAAAGTAAATCCAAGCGGCAAGCTTGCCGAGACAATGCCGCTCAAGCTCTCCGACAATCCATCTTACCTGAACTTTGGCGGTGGTGAAAAGGTTGAATACCGTGAAGGGGTATTCGTAGGCTATCGCTACTACGATACAAAAGAAATGGATGTAGCATATCCGTTTGGCTATGGACTCTCCTACACTACCTTTGCCTGCAGCAACCTGAAGATCTCCAATGAAAATCCTACAGACAAAGACACGATCACCATTTCGGTTGATGTAACAAATACAGGAAACGTGGCAGGAAAAGAAGTCGTACAGCTCTACGTCAAAGACTGTACCCATTCCGCGATCCGTCCGGAAAAAGAGCTCAAAGGCTTCGAAAAGGTTTTTCTGAACCCAGGCGAAACCAAAACAGTAACCATGGAACTGGACAAGAGAAGCTTCGCATGGTACAATACAGAACTTCATGACTGGTTCGCAGCCAGCGGCGAATATAAGCTCCTTGTCGGTACCTCTTCCAGAGATATCCATCTTGAAAGCAGGATCCATCTGAACAGCAGTCAGGAGCTTCCGATGCATGTTCATATGAACACTACCCTGGGCGAACTGTTCCGCAACCCGAAAACAAGCGAAACAGCAAAAGAACTGACAGCAAAATATATCTCAGCCATGAATGGTGGTGAAGAGTCCTCTTCTGAAGCCGCTTCCGAAGCTGTCACCGAAGAAATGACAGAAGCCATGACCGACTCCATGCCATTACGCGCACTGGTAAGCTTCGGCGGGTATTCCAGAGAAGAACTTACAAAAATTATTGAAAAATTAAATAAACTGGTATAATTTCACATAAGTGCCTCAAACAATGATGTAGATATCATAACAGAAAAACTGTTATATTACACTACGCCATATTTTGAGGCACTTACGCTCTATTTCCAATCCCTGAAGAAGCCATTCTACCTGTTGAAAAGTGATCTCTTTTACTTCATCTGGTGTCCTGGGCCATTGAAATTTCATATCATCCAGAAGTTTTTTGGTCGCAAGCACAAATCCATTATAATCATATCTCAGAACTTTTATGGAATCCTTCCGTCTGTTGCAAAAGATGAACACATAGCTGCTATTATACGGATCCAGTTTAAAATTTAGCGTGACCGTTGCAATCAGCCCTGAAATCTGCTTTCGAAAATCTGTAGATCTACAGGCAAGAAATATACGGGATGCTCCTTCAGCAAACCGCTTCATCACAATTTTTTCAATGTCTGCAAAAGTTTCAGAAGTGTACCTGGATTAAAGTTTTCTGGCACATATATTTTCATTCCCTGAGAATAGATCATCAGCCGGTTGTCATTAGATACGATACGGCCTTGAGGATTATGGGAGTAATTCTGAGATGCAGGCCGCAGGACTTCGCCAAAAGCTGTTGATGATTCCTGACTTGTTCTGGACATAAGATTCTCCTCCTTAATATCAAGTTTCTCTCAGTATATCAAGAAGAGATCCATTCGTCACTACGCCATGTTTTGAGTCACTTACAATTCTTTATCTCTACCAGTTCCAGTCGCTTCCGGCTCACCGTCTTGCTCTCTGGATGCCATGACTGCTCCATAAGCAATGTAAGCAGGGCGGACAACGATTCGTTGATCCGCATATCTCTTATATAATCGGAAGTTGAAGCCAATGAGTAGAGGTCCGTGAGGATGGTGGTAAAAGGGGCGGAATCATCGGGATGGAACACAGGGCTGCCGCCACGTTCCTTATACTTCTCATAGATAGCAGGCAGGGACGGGGCGTAGAAATGGCACCACTGGAGGGACCAGAGGGATGGAGTAGGAGCAACACGGTTGAGAGTACCAGTGCTTTGAAAAGCAACTGTGTCTTTCTCACAGGCAGTCTCGTTCACACAGGTGGGTGTGCTGATACTGGTGTTGTTCACACTGGTGCTTTTTCCCTCACTGTTATACCCGGTCGAAAGCTATACGCTTTCCTGCAGTCAATGAACACACAGTCCCCAGCTGACAGCTCATAGGTCGTTCCTTCGTAGGTGAGAGTACCGTTTCCAGACAGGACCACAAAACACAGAAACGAGGTCAGGTTCGTTCTGGTCGATGTATGCGGGTGGATGGCCTATAACGATCCGACCTCCTGCAGATGCAGTAATGATGTCCGGGCAAATGTGGACGGTGTGTACAGAATTCGGGAGGAGGTCACGGACGAGGATTGTGGGTTGAATAATTCTTGGTCCATATTATGTCCTCACCCTCTTTCCGAATCTTTACCTTACTCTTTTCATTGTCTGTGCTAAAAGTGCTCTGACGTTTAATTCATTTTCCGGAATATTTTCTACTGCAAATTTATAAGAATATCTGTAAACCTCTTTGACCGTTATATTTAACTGTTGCGACAATTCTAATGCTATTTTCTCGGCCACCTGTTTACACTTTTTTCTAAAGCTTCCTCTTTCTTCAATTTTACTATTATATTGTGTCTGATTAGAGAAATTTGGCAAGGCAGCTTCATATGCTGTAAAATCCAACTGCTCGGCAATTGAATAATCAACCTGTTGATTACTGTATTCAGCACGTAACGATTGCAAGAACTGCTGTTTTCTTTCGATATATGTTTTAACCAAAAGCACTTCTGGCGTATACGGCAAAAATTTGAGAAAGCGACTATGATCATGATAACGCTGTATATCCTCTTGATTTCCATACTGAGGATATGGTATCACATCTGTTTCAACATCTTTATCCATAAATGCGGTAACAAAAACATTGTCATAGAATACATAGTTATTTGCTTCAACATAAAAATTGATAACGTTTTTATATCCGCCAATTTCAAGAACCCGAATATCAAGATACGCCTGTTCTGGATAATAGGAAAAATACTTTCTTTTTAGTTCCATAAACAATGCTTTTGCCATATCATCCTCAACTAGAATGACAATATCCGGCATTGTATCCTCTCGCATACCAATGGCACCAATAGCTTTTGCTGGTGGGCAATGATACATCACGTCTATTTGTCCGCTTTCATTTCCTTCTTCAAGCAAAATCACATCTTTTTGGCTTCTTATTAAGCTGGCTGAATGTGTCGTAATTAAAATCGTCAGCCCTTTTTCATCTGCCATTTCTTTTAGGCATGAGAGCAATCGAATCTGAGCGGATGGATGCAACGCCAACTCAAGTTCATCAATTAATACAAGCGACCCATTAGACACATTATGTATATCATACAAAAGATTCAACAGTACTATTTCGCCAAAGCTAAAATTTCTTTCCGTATAAAATCTTCCATCTTCTACTGGTATTGCATATGCAATGTTTCTACGTCTAGTATCTACTGCTGATTTACCTCTTCCTCGATATAGCTGTCCCGTTGTAATTCGAATCATTGATGAATACTTGTCTGTTCCAAAAATTTGATTGAGTTTTTCATTTATCCAGTCATCGCCCCGATGATTTTTTCGTGGTGTAATATCTGTCTGCGTAAAAACACGTTCATCTTTCGTTGTGATGTTTACTACTTGAGGATACCCCATAAGGCTCAGAACATCATTTTGTTTATTAGCCTTCCATTTTCCACTACTTCTCTTGGAATATTTAGTGCTTTCTCCATCAACTTCATACTGTATATAACCAGAAAAGAAATCTAACCGATCATTTCCATTTGATGCAGGGAAACCGGTTCTAAATGCATTGCTATTTTTTATTCTGCTCAAGCAGGTAAATAGTGTCGTTTTTCCGCTTCCATTCTTTCCTGTAACAACATAAAGCCCTGGTGTTGGAATGCAAAACTCCATATGTTTAATATTCTTTATGTTATCTATTATAACTTTCTTTGTCATTCTGTATCTCCCATGATTTTCCTATATTCTTATCCCAAGTGAATACTTTGTCATCCGAATACAGTTTTCTATGCCCTCTTTTACTTGCACATCATCTTGAATATTCCGAATTTCGATTGGAGTACAAACAATTTGATTACGGTCTACTTTCGTTGGTGCATTTGCTCCATATGCATTTACGGTATAGTTCCATAGGCCTTTGCAGCCAACAATAGTTACACAAACATACATCGCAGTTGAACGGCCTAATTTCTGGTACATTTTCGATGTTCCCTGTATCAATTTTCTGAGTTCAGCTTCGAAGTCAAATATAATCAAATATCGTTCCGTTTTTAGTTGCTGGCTTCTTGAATTTTGTTCTCTTATCTCAAAATCCATTTTTAGTTCAACAGCACCAGTGTTAAAAATTTGTAACTGCTCAAAATTCCGCTGTTCAGAGTAATCAGGAAAATAGACACCATCTACATTTGGAACCGCACGGTCATAGATCATGCCATTAAATAGATCATCAAAATTCAATTTTCCTTCTCTGTACAGATCATACATCGGAACGCAATCACTTCTAAATGTGGCTGGAATCACCTGCACAAGTGCAAATGGTTTCTTCATTTCTGTAATATGTTCTTCCAGTCGTTCTTTTCTAAAGCTCTTGATATCTTCTGACAGCATTGCAGCGTTTAAGAATCCATTTCGTATCTCTGTATAACTCATTGCCTGCTTTTTGTTCCCGTGCCTTATGTAGAAATGAAACTGTCCTTCTGGTTCTTCTGTAATATATGGTTTGTACAGTCCTCGTTGAATATGAAGTACCACAATATATTTGTCATCTTGTAATGAAATGAACGAAAAGGCCACATCCGGCACAGTTGGGCGAATCGCCTGTAGTTCATTCCGGCGATCCAATTCAAAGCGATCAATATTAGGAATCGAAATACCTGCTAATATACTGGCTACTCCAGAAGTTTCTCCGATTCCATAAAAGATGTATCCTCCGTCTGCATTCGCAAAGGAACAAACATCATTTCTAAATTCAGCTTGTTTCTCTTTCTTATTGCTTTTATCTATAAGTGGTGCAAAATTCACCTTATAATCAATAAAATTATTCTCTCGATAGGCATCATTACTAAGAAGGACCTGAAGATCGTCCGCAGTCCATTCTCCAAATTCTTTATTATTTATCTTCATGTGGTTTATTCCTCCTATCCAGAGTTATTCCTTCACATCTCAGCCAGTCATAAGACCGTTGCCTGCTGCTCACCACGGAGAGGTGTGTGAAGATTTGAGCAGCTACCGTGTGAGATCGCTCACACGGCCTAAATTGTCATTCCCAGCTAAAGCACATTCCTTGGAAACCATCCGCTTGTTCTTTGCTATTGAACACAACCTTGATTTCCTTCTCTACTGTACAGTCATCGCTGACTACCAGAATATGTCTCTGTGAGAAGTCATAATCGAATGTTACTGTTGGGGATTCAAACAGCTCTCCATCTACATAGATGTCCGCTTTGTTGTCACCAGATTCAAAGGTGTAATCTATACCGAAAACGCCAGATGCTGATGCATTCAGCGTGAAAGTTGTATCATCTACACGTTTAAAATCTTTATCTGCACCATACCAGATGAAGTTATCAAACTTATGTACATCAGCATTGATAGCATCAACATTTTCCATCTTTCCGGTAGATGCCGCCACATTTTCGTCAATGACATTCTTTACCGTTTCGTAGTAGATTTCCTGTCCAGCGTCATTCGGATGAACACCGTCATTTGATAGATCATCATAAGCCTTTCCAGAGTTATTGAACGCTACAATCGTGTCTGCTACAGGGATTCCATAATGATCACAGATGCTTTGGATTGTGATTATATTGGATGTATAGTCACGCTGTGAGGATTCTAAAATTGAAATAATCGAGCAATTCGGGTATTTATTTTTGATGGCTTGTACTATCGCTTCATAATATACGTCCAAGCCTTGTAAGGCATCATTCTGACCATAGCAGATAACTGCCAAGTCGTAGTCGATGTCATCATCCAGTGCCATTGTCTGGACATAACCAGCATAAGAGGTATTACCTCCCATTGAAACATTTGTTACGGATACAGATGCTTTATTAACAGTCCTTAAATATGCTTGTAACTGTTTAAACCACTGCTGCCCATCTGTTTCTGTGCCAGCACCCGCACCGATTGAATCTCCCACAACCAAAACATTAACGTCAAACCCATCTGATAGCTTCTGATAAAAGCTATCCTCTGCCTTTTTCTGTTTTAATGCGGCTTCTTTCTCCTGCTCTTCCTGATACAGTTTTGCATTCAATGCTTGTAATTCTGCCGATTTCTTGTCCTCATCCTTTTTGTTCATCCAAAGGAGAACACCAAGGAGCACAGCGAGCAAAGCTATAATAATCGATAGTATTACATTTTTCCGGGATCTACTGCGGTCCCCCCCACACGACGATTATGACTCATTCTTTTCTCCTCAGTTATAGACTTTTCTTAATTTCCGATGAACAAATCCCAGGCGTTCTTTTCATGCGTACAACTTCTTTTCCATTTTCTTTGCACCACTCAATAGCTCTTTGAAATCCTGCATGATTTTGATCCTCGCCAACTGCAAAAACATCAAAATCCAATGTCTTAATAGTCACATCAACATCTGTATAACTTACCACTTCATCAACTACACGTAGCGCACTAACCAATTCTTTTCTCTGTTCTGTTGTATACATAACTTTAGCATCTGGTTTTGTTTTCAATATATAATCGCCATCCTGAACAGCAACTATCAACCAATCTCCAAGGTTCTTCGCATTTTTAAACAACCGAAGATGTCCCAGATGAAAATAATCATATACTCCAAATGTTACAACTTTTTTCATTTTCATTCTCCATATATTCTTCTTATTTTATTCTTCTTGCTTCAATATAATATCTTTTTTCCTGAGCATGTCCCATGGAAAACGTTTTTCGTGGTAATGAACCATTTTTTATGATTTCTGAAAATAAATTTTCTTTATCGATGGCTGACAATAAAAGCCCTATACAATCGGATTTACAGCTCAATTTCTTTAAAACATCATCATCGTGAATATAATCAATGTCACAATTATTTGTTTTAACGTAATCATCTAAAAATCTTTGTAAAATGCCGACCGTCAATTCTCCTAGACTTTCATCTAAATACAGTACGCCTTGTTTTTCCTTTGTATAATATTCCACCTTATGCTTACTGTGTGATACGCATATTGTTTTTATTTTTGTGAGAAAATCACTGATATCTACATTCATTAGCAATCTATGTATAGGTTCAAACTGTTGTGATTCGTCCTGCAAATTTTCTAGCTCAACCAACGCATATCTTGCCTTTATACTTGTTTCAAAAGCTTTCTTTTGCTGTTCATAGCATTCTTTTGCCGTAGCAAGCGAATGGTTTCCATCTCCTACAGCAAAGATCATCGGATTTTCATCTAATCCATAATATTTTTCTCTAATATCTTGTAAATACTTTTCTAAAGCAGTATCAAATATCTCTGCTTTGTCTTTAGATACAAGCCATCCAGTGATGTGTCCTCCATCCTGCATCAAATCGAAATCATATAGTATTTCTAGCTTTTCTTTAATCGTCTCAATCGATTCCAACAATTGATGCTTTTGATCATCACACAAAAGCAATATATGAGGCAATTCAATGTTCGCATTTTCACGGATCTTGACTCTTGGCGGTATACGGTCTACCACTGTTTTTTCTGTTGCCCTGATTTTAGATTTTGCGTTTGGTTTATAATCGTAATCTTCCAAATCAATTGCGCCAACTATACCTTTACGAATAGCACCATTTTTTAATTTTCGTTCAACATATATATACGAATCATTATATGTTTCAAAAATATTCCTTTTTAAATAGCTATTCATTGTTTCATTAATACTAGCTATTTTATCATCATTATTTTCCGACAGTTGTGCTTCCGGTAAAATCAAATTATATGTAGATACTTCATCTCCGACATATTTTTGCACATTTTCCCAGTATTCAGGTTGTGATGTGAATTGATCACATGCAACAACTGCCCACTTTCTATAATCTTTAATTTTTGGAAGTAAAATATCCGTTTTTTCAAATACCATCTCGATTATACTTTCTGTTCTTTCATTTTTTCTTTAATTTCTGTAGTGCTTATTCCATGCGTATATGGCAAATACTCAATTGAGGCCCCATACTCTGCAAACTGCTTTTCTGTACGCATATAACGCTCAGATCCCTTCCAGTCATCTCCAGAGAACAGAACATCAAATCCAAATTTCTTTAGCGCCAACATTTTGTCATCGGTTTCTTCAATCGTTACCAACTCGGCTCTGTCTACAACTTTTAGAGCATTCAAAATTCGCACTCTTTGATCTTCTGGGTAAACAGGCTGCTTTTTCTTGATTTCAGTAACATACTTATCATCACAGACACCAACAATAAGAATATCGCACATTTCTTTGCATCTTTCCAAAAGGTTCAGATGTCCCACATGGAAAAGATCAAATACTCCACATGTATATCCAATATGATACTTCTTCATTTAATATTTCCTCCTTTATAACTTCAACTCAATAATCTGGTGCTGATTTCCGCGTTTTTCTATCGGTGGAAGTTGCATATAGTCACCATAAGCCGTACGCAAATACAGGTCAGAATCCTCTGGAACAGAAAATTCTGTATTCTCAAATATCGCTATGCTCAATTTATCAAAACATTTCGTAGGAATAATCCACTTTCCGTATGGTGTTGCCCCAGTTGCTTCATAATAATATTTCGTTTTCTGATCATTATATTTTCTATTTATAGCATCAGCATTTTTTATCAAAGTATTTCTATTTTGAGTCAGCGAAAAAGCAATATAAGGGAGATACTTTATTTTTCCGAATATGCGTTTCCATAATTTTTTGTGTCTAACCCATGGTTTGACGTGATTTTTCATTTGCAACGCATATCGATAAAGCATCACCCGTCTACCATGGCTATATCTGTCAGACTCAGAATCCGGATATACATCATATGGAAACACATCAACAAATAACTCATTATGTGCTCCACTATTTTGTGAAACATTTTCTATATATACTGTTCCAAGTTTTCTCACTTTTGCATACGCATGTGGATAATTTTCATCACTTTTCCATGTTTGCAAAAAATAGTTTTTGCCTAGCTTTTCGGGTGCAATTTGAAGGAACTTTTCATACTCATCTCGAAGCATGCCAATATCCATATCATCATCCCAAGGAATAAAACCTTTATGTCGAACTGCACCAAGCAATGTTCCTGAATCCAAAAAGTACTTGATGTTATTTTCATCACATACTCGCTTTATTTCTTTTGCAATCTCCAGCTGTGCGAGTTGAACCTTTCGCAAAGTCTCATTATCCATTTTTACTTTACTCCTCTATATTATTTTCTATAAACAAAATACAAGTCACCCAAACATCCTCTCGCCGAGTTATAAAAAGCACGATATTTGCTTGCAAGTTTTATCCATAACGCAATATTGCCTGTCTCAAAGAAACGCCTTCTTAGTTCAAGGAACTCAATTCCTTTTTTCAGCATTTCTTTGTCATTCTCTGATGTTACTCGTTCTAAACCCATCTCATGAAAACGAATATAATCATCAAAAGTTTGAATTCTACTTTCCTTGGTTCTATTCTCTTCACTTGTTGCATTGTCACCATGTCTACGGAATTCTATTACTGGGTAATTGAACAATCCTAAAGCATGATCCATCCTTGCAAAACGCCATAGTATTGCGTCATGTGGGTATTTCGTATTCCATTTATCCTTAATCGAGTTGTAAAACGTTTTTGTGAAGCAGAATACACATCCTGGACGATTGATATATGGCCATTTTGGGTCAATTCCCAAAAGATCTATACTTTCGTCTTTTTTCATTTTTTTACTGTTAGACGCGTACAGCTTACTCCCGCTTCCGTTATCTTTTTCTGAGAAAAAAGTATTATAATTAGCGGCGAGCAATTCAATTTTAGGATTGTTTTCCATGCACCCTACCATCTTTTCAACTTTATCAGGATGCCAAATATCATCTTGATCGCACGGAAAAATGTAACCGCCAGTTGCTAAATCAAAACCACTCTTAAAGTTTTTCTTCCATCCCTGGTTCAGCTCATTCTGAACCAAGTTCCACCCTTTCAGATTGTACTCTTTTATATAAGCACTCACTAAATCTGGTGTATGATCTGTGGAACAATCATCCATAATAATTACTTCATCAATTGGCATTGTCTGCTCTCGCAAAGAATCCATTTGTTCCCGCAAATATTTTTGCCCATTATAAGTCGTCATAACGACAGACACTCTCTTATCCATTGCTCTTCCTCATTCTCTTCTTTATAACATCCATGGCGGCAGTGGCATATGGATTTCTCATAACAATCAAAGTTATCACATACACCAAAGCAGAAAGTACAACAGCGCAGGCCATCTTCATCAAGCTGTTATGGAAGAAGCCATTACATAGCAAACATGTAATTCCGATAAACGCACTGCCACAAATGCATGAAACAATTGGTTTCACTTCCAAGGTTCTCCAATCAAAAAACGCCTTTGAAAAGCACATCTGCATCATACAGTTCACCAACTCAGCTATTACTGTTGTAACTGCTGCGCCAATCATTCCAAGCGTAGGCATTAAAACGAAATTCAGTCCAACATTTACAATTGCTGAAACCACTGTTGCTTTAAGGCAAAGCTTTTCCTGGCGATTAACAATCAGAACACAGTTTGTAAACAGTGACGCATATATGGCAAATAAGGTCGCAACGCTCAGAACTTTCAATACTGCATCACCAGCGATATACTGTTCTCCTCCTGCAATCAAAATCATAGAATCGCTCATAAAGAACATTCCAACTACAATTGGAAGCAACACAATATTCAACGCAGAAAAAATCCGATTCAAAAACGTTTTATACTCAAGTGGCTTGTTCTTTATGATATATGCAATTCTCGGCACTGAAACAACGATCACCGCATTGATAAGTTGCTTCAACAAATTATAAATTTTAGATGCGAAGCTGTAGACGCCAACTTGTGCATCCGATTCAAAAAAGCCAAGCATAGTAATATCCGAATTGACATAAATTGAGATGGCAATTGAATTCACAAATAAAATCAGCAATGACACAAGATGCCTTTTCAAGTCCATATCAAACGTAAAGCGAATCTTCGCATACTTACGGACATAAAATACATTAATCAGGTTTCCGCCATTAGTTGCTAAAACCGAGATAATGCAATATGGAATAATATCCTCTGGCTTCCTTACGAAAACGAACATTGCAATGAGGCACACACATTGAACTGCAATGTACCGCACTGTAATATAAAAGTAATCTTCAAAGATGCCATTTACCCAGTCTGTACCAATTACAGCCATAATGATTGCTGTACTCTGGATAAAAATATAGGCTTTGTATCCCGAAAATTTTGGCAGGCAAAATACCATTATGCTGAGCAACAGCAATGAAATTGCTGCTGAACATACGTTAATGGAAAACACCTGTGAGCAAAACTTATCTACTTCTTTTTGGTCATCGCGTACTTTTGCACCTTCCCGAATCGCATAAGTATATATTCCAAGGGCTGCCAGCAGTATGAAATAATTCGTCACAGAATATGAAAAGCTGTATTTTCCATAACCATCATTTCCTAACACTCTTGATATATACGGAAATGTGATCAGTGGAAATATGATAGAACAGCATTGCTTAATTCCATTTAATACAGCATTTAATCCTAACGATTTTTGTTTCATACCACTTTGCCTTTCTTAGTCAAATTTTTTCACCTTACTTAATGAAGCCATCATCAGCAAAAAGATTACATAGCTTATCGAATGATAATGATAAGTAATTCCACCAAATATAATTATTATCATTGCATCCTTAAACTTTGTTTTCATGCATTTTACTACTTCATAATAATACGCCAAAAGTGTACATACTCCGCCCCCAAGTAACAATCCAATAACATCACATTCTACGGCCCATGCACTTGAATACTGCTGTATGCCTATTATTCTGCAAATATCTTGTTGTTCAGAAAACGCGGCTCCAGAACATCGCATTCCATATCCGAACAACATTTGAAAAATGTTCGAACGTGTCAACCATATTTCAAACCCATACGGATAATATAATAAGTGCCGCATTCCCGAAACATTTATCGCGCCTGTATCAGTTATCCGCAACAATATATTTGAAACCTGTCTGCGAATAGATGGTATTTTCAAATATGCTGCCAATGAAGCTACAATTATAGTTACTCCACCAATTGCATTTCTTACCAGCGCACTCTTTTTGATTTTTAAATTACTCTTCAATTTTCTAATGATTACAATTATTACATAACCTGCCACCATTACCCATCCTGTTCTTGACAAGCTAAGAACTGCTGTGGCAAGCAATAAAAATTTCCATACTTTCTTCTTTTCCAATGCTGCACCTAAGCATACCACAAGAGCAAACATCGAATTTTCAAAATTCAAGCCAGTAATTCTCATGTTCCAAGAATTTCCAGAGAAGAATCCCATAATCCAATCTCTCGTATTTGTAGAGTGAAGAATATCTACAAAAAGAATTTGATTGATATTAATTCCTGCACCATATTGTAAAATCAACTGAAGAATTCCCCATATAGCCTGTATCCGTGCTGCCCATACAATCCCATTTACATAACAATCTGTACATTCTGATAAATACTTGTTTGTACAGTTAAAAAGCAACACAAAAATCACAAGATAGAAAGTGCTATTGATTAAATAACTTTTTACTATATCGTAGTGCTCCACACGAAAATCGTATGCCATGGAAAACAGGCACGATACCATACTACATAATATAAACAAAAGGAATCCTGAAGCTCTCGGTATTTTCATGCCGCCCTTGTTTTTATGTTTGAGGAACTCAACCCCTGCAAATACTGTAAAAAGTCCAACAAATACAGCATTAACGGAAATCCCCGAAATTTGTAAACCTGATATCGAATTCAAGATAACGAATCCAATAACGATAATCTTTTCCCACGTTTTCATACCGCCACCTCTCTTTCAAAGAGATAGCAGTACGAAACTGCATCACAAAGTTTTTGGGGAATACTATCTATATAAGAGTGAACGTAAGCAAGCCATTCTTTAGCTTGTCTTACCCCCCCCCCGGACAGTTTTTGTCTTTAGTAATTTGCTAATCAGAATTGGAATTACAGCATAATACACAAAGGAACGTCCCAATTCAATGCTTTCACTTCTAACAAGAAAAATCATATAGTACATCAAGTATACGATTACAAAGAAGTTCTCTGGCTTTACATATTTAGAATTACAAAGTTGCTTAAAACGATTCGATAACGTTCCCCAAACGTATCCTAACGCTATAAAAAAGAGCACTGAGAAATATCCAAAATTCCAGTATCCCTCTGCTATAAACGATGCTCCACATCCTGCATTTGTCACTGTGTAGTATGGAGAAAACACTTCATCGATACTTATATACTCTAAGTTCAAAAAGTTTGGCAAAACGCTGTATATACTTCTAACAAAGGACATTCCGTACCTATAATCCACTTTTTTCGGACACAAAGCATATACCAGCGTGTTAATAACTTGTGTGTTTCCCATTTCTTTAATCGCAGCAAAAATAAAATTGTTTTCTAATAAATCTGTCGCTGTTTCTTTCAAAAAAAGCTGCACATTACTTGCAAGATAAATATAATTTCTAGCACTTGACACAAACGAAAATACAAAGACTCCTACTAATCCAAAAATGCAAATCATGACAGCTCGTTTTTTGCTAATTTCTTTTCTATACAAATTACTAATAACAAGAAGAACAATAGCCAAACGGAAAACAGCTATTCTACTTCCACCTAATAATTGTAACAACACATAGCTACCCAAAGCGAAATATACCGTTCTTCGTCTTTTTTCCTCAAAGCAATATAAAATCAAAATCGCACTTGGATAAAATCCTGAAATTAATACAAAAATTTTATCAATACCTGTTGCATTTCCCAAAGTATCACTATATCCATTAAAAAAAACAGTTGTTACATCTTTATACAGTTCATAAAATGTTGGAACAACTGATATGAGTAAAAGTCCCCACGCCACTCTACACAATACATTATCTGTTAATACAGGTTTATTTGAGAGCTTTTCATATTTGATAGAGCTCCTATGAAAACAAAAGCCTATTCCAGTTAACGCAATAGCGATAAAGCAAAAAACACTTGCATTTAATATTTCCTGGTTAGAGAAAAAGCCTCTGTCCATCGAAAATGCAAAGACTCCCAACTTATATCCAAATGCAGTTAATATACATTGTCCGAAAGAGAACAAGTAGCACATGATCATGAATATGAGAAAAACGTCCCACTCTTTCTTGACTTGATATAGCGCTATGGTAGAAAGAACTCCGTATATAATGGCCACATAACCTATTTTTCCCAGAATATTCTCTGATGCATCTATTTGTACCAAAGCGAAAGAACCTATAATTTCTACAAGAAAAATCAATATTGCTACCACTTGGCTTCTCTTTATTAGATATTTTTTCACCACAATTTTCCTCAACTCTCAATTTTCCTTAAAACGCGTCTCCATCATATGTAAGTATCTTTTTTCTGTGTACATTTCCTTGCAGTATTCCCTATTTCTTTTACATACAGTTTTTAATTCATTCGCTTTAAAAGAAGCAACTTTGCTATACGCGTTTTCTTTATTTTTCATCACAATTCCATTCACACCGTCTTCCACAATATCTGGAATACCAGCATGATCTGTTGTAATAATAAACATTCCATTGCCCATTGCTTCCAGAATACTAATAGGCTGGCCCTCGTTGGGATATCGAGTTGGAAGTGCAAAAAGATAGCATTTTTTCAGAAGTTCTCTCTTCTGTTCGCCACCCACAATTCCATGATATGTAACGTACTCTTCCAGCCCATTTTCCTTTATATAGCTTTTAAAGTAATCTTTTTCACTGTCTTCAAAAAACTTGCCTGCAAAATCAAAATGGAATCTTTTTTCTCCGCCTGCATCCACACGTTCTTTTTCTGCTTTTGCCATTTCAAGAACGAATGGATATCCCTTGCTTCTGATAAAATTGCTCAACCAAAGGACATGAAGAACTTTTTTACTTTCCAATGATTTCAGCTTTTCTTCAATTTCTTGGTCTGTGAGCAGATATTGATCATCAACGCAGTTTTCTACGACAAAAATCCTGTCATCATCAATCATCCCTTCAAAAATCTTCTTCAGAGACTTTGACAAGACAATTGCACCTGAGAGTTTCTTGATGGCTTTATAATTTGCTTTGCGTTGCCAGCCAGCCATATCGTTATCGACTAACTGACGATAATATCCGCCATGGAGATGAATCAAACATTTCTTGTGCTGCAATTCCAATAGCTTAAAAATGACCAAGTCCCGAAGATTTCCGCCTTTCGTTTGGCTGATTGTAAAATAAAACAAATCAGCCTTGCTACGGCTTATCTTCAGGAGATTCTTAATAAAGTTCTTGTTATTGGTAATATCCACCTTTTCAAATTCAAACTCCCCTTGCGAATCAATCTCAAAATTCAAATTTGAATTATAAAGAGTCTCAACTGCCTTGGATAAGCCATGCATTGGAGGAGGAAACTGAGCAATAAAACATATTTTCTTCATCAGCTATTGCCCTCCAACCTCTTAATAACTCTTGCCGGATTACCAGCAATCACACAGTTATCTTCGAATTTTCCGCATACCACAGCACCGGCACCGACAACGCAGCCATCCCCCAGCACTGTGCCTTTCAGAATTATACTGTTGCACCCAATGAAACAGTTCTTACCGATCTTGATTTCTCTGCTTGGCACCAGATCACTGTCACCACCATTTTCATCCCGGAGCAGTTTGTTTCTGGTTTCTGTTTCAATAGGATGGAAGTCATTATCCAGAATCTTGCAGTTACCACCAATGCAGGTATTCTCACCAATCGTGATCTTCTTGCGGGCGTAAATCGTAGCACCTGAAATTCCCACATTATCTCCGATTTCAATCTCTGCACCAGGTGCACGGGTAACGATGATTGTCCGGCTGTAAAGTCCAACCAGATTACTGAGGAAGCTGCTCTTAATCGTGGTGTTCTCACCGATCTTCAGCTTGGCACCACCTTTGTTGAAGATGATTGGTACGCCTTTCAGCAAGAGGTTCTTTCCATATTCAATTTTCGTCATCTTCATAACCAGCTTGAACCAGTTACTATTCATTCCCTCTCGCCTCCTTTACAGCTTCAGAATTTCTTCTGCATACTTCTGTACACTTACGTTTCTGGTCAGATTTTTTTCAAGTTTTTCCCGGCTTCTGGCTCCCATGGCCTTCAGCTTTTCACTTCCAGCATTCTCAATAAACCAGCGGATGTTTTCTTCCACCTGGTCATACTCGCCCGGCTCGCAACACAGGCCACCCTTTGTGTCCTCAATAATGCAGCGAATCTCAGATCCAGATTCCAGCACTCCAATTACTGGCTTTGCAGCAGAAGCCAACCCGTAATATTTTGACGGGCAGCTCACTCCTTTAATGCCTTTCGCATTCACACACCAGTGGACATCTCCAGCATTCAGACTGTAAATCAAGTCTACCTTGTCCTGATATGGGATAAAAACTACATTCTCCATTTGATGCTCGGTCACATAGTCTTCCAGTGTTTTCAACACAGAACCAGCACCGACAAAGGCAAAGACAACCTCTCGGCCATCTGCCGTCTTGGTATCAGCACCAAACTTCTCAACCACTTTGATCAGGTTCTCAAGGTCATAGTACAAACCGATATTGCCGGAGTACATGATGACAAACTTGCTATCTAGGCCGTACTTCTTCTTAAAAGCAACTACTCTCTCGTTGCCTGCTTCCAACGGATAGATTTCATTTTCATCGATCCAGTTATTGATCATAACAGTCTTCGGGACTTTCTTGCCCTTGAATCTGCCTTCTACCGTCTCGACCAGATCCCGCCCAACTGTGATGATCAAGTCACTTCTCTTGCAGCTGAACTTGTCAAACCACATCATGGCATCAGTGACAAATTTACTCTTGGTATAACCAACAGCCAGCACCTGCTCCGGGTTGAAGTCCTGAATGTTGTAAATGTACTTAGCGTGTTTTACCCACTTGCCCCAGACACCCAACAGACCGCCAAGGATTGGCGGCTGAGAAATGGAAAACACATAGTCCTGTTTTCCGACCTTGAAGGTCGCACTCATTGCCCCAAAGAAGTAGGACAAAATATTCCTTACACGGCTCACCTTATTGGTCTTGCTGAACTCCGGAACCCGGATTCTCAGCACGTTCACGCCGTTGATTTCTTCTTCATAATACTTCTGTGTCTTATATTTATCTTCAATCGTTCCAAGGTAACTCGGAACCACACAAATCACTGTAATATTAAATTTATCCAGCATACCCTCCGCCAGTTCACGGAGGATCTGCCCCGTTGACGCAGTATCTGGAATATAGTAATGAGCATAAATCAGAAGATTTTTCTTACCTGCGCTTTCTTTCTTCATCTGCTATATTCCTCCAAATTTACTTCATTCCTTATTAAGAAATGAAGTTTTTCAAAACTTATCTTCACACAAACTCCACGTTCCAGACATCCACTCCGGAATCCTGGAACACCTCTCTCAACCTCTGATGCAGCATCTCCCGTGTGACGCCTTTCTTCAGTATTACTTGCAGGAAGCCGCCGCCTCCGGCTCCGGAGATGAATTTTCCGTCGATCATGTCTTCACATACACTGAAAATCTGGTCTATGCAGGTGTTGGTTGAGCCGGCATCCAGCTTTTTGGAGATTTCCCAGTGCTGGTTGAGAAGGCTCGCGAATTCGTCGATGTCTTCTTTTTCCAGGGCGAATTTCATGAGTGCTGCTACTTTCTGCATCTCATCCAGCGCCTCCAGAGATTCTTTTCGGCCGCCGATGTAATTTCCTACGACTTCTCTGAGAAGGTTTCGGGCAAGGCGCCGCTGGCCTGTATAGATCAGAGCAAATCGTTCCTGAAGCTCCTGTTTCGTTTTTTCCGAGATTTCTACCTTTTCTACCTTCAGCTGCTGGCGGATTCCGGGTCTTGATGTGATAAATTTGATTCCGGGTGTCAGGCCGCCAACCTGATCCTGCCAGCCACCGCCTGTGCTCATGATCTGCTCCAGGTTGAGGACTGTATCATAGATCTGGCTGTCATCCCAGCTCTCTCCAAGAAACTCTGCAAAAGCTTTGACGCAGGCTCCTGCAAGGATACTGCTTGTTCCAAGGCCGGAGCCTTTGGGAACGCCTTTGACACAGGTGGAAAGGTAGAATCCGCCGCCCATTTTTTCCAGGACCTTTTTCAGGTCGGCCTTTTCCTCCAGCGGAAGGATCCCGCAGGCGATAATGGCTGCCTTGTGCAAGGCAAAAGGATCGTATGGATTATGGCAGTCCTGGATCTCTTCTGCACTTTCTGCTGTTCCGTAAGCACCTGTGTCTGTACTTGCCAGCTCAATATGTAATTCCGGTATCTTCCGGATCTCTACCTCGATGGGTTCACAGCCTCTCAGCAGGATTGCTGCGTTAAGAACAGTTCCTCCGTGTTCGTTGCAGTATGGCGGTGTGTCTGACCAGCCGCCGCCCCAGTTCACACGTACCGGCAGATTTACCTTTACCTGTTCTTTTGCGATCGTATAGCCGCTGTTTCCTGTCAGCTGTGTCTGAGATGCGATCTCTTTCTGGATCTGGGAAAAGCACTCCTGCTCCAACACATCGTATGTTTTTCCGTCAAAGCATTTTTTAGTGAATTTCATGGAGCGTGATACTGCATACAGGATCCGTATTTTCTGTGAAAAATCTGCTTTTTCAGCTTCTTTCATCAGCAGATGGTAATGTCGTTCCTGGATTTCTTTTTCACCAAAGATCTTAAGTGCAGGAATATAATGTCCGCCTTTTTTCAGCTCTCCCAGAAATACTGCCACCAGGATCCTTGCTTCCAGATCTTTTTTCCAGGAAAGGATATTTTCTGTATTTCCATACCGGAAGGATTCTTCCAGACTCAGTCTCGGCTGTTTTTTCCAGCTCTCGATCTGCCGGGGTTCAGCAAGTCCTTCGCTCATTTTTACAAGAAGGTTTCCTGCCTGTGCTGCTTCCTGGAATGTTTTGCAGACCGGATACAGTTTTGCATTCCAGAGTGCGTGGGTTTCGCCTGTCCAGATATCTTCCGGCGCCAGTCCATTGGCCGAAAGAAAATCTGCCAGGTTTCCCCGCAGAAAGCTTCCTCTTTCTTCCAGCGTTTTCTTCGGATTATCCATGACTCCATATGTACGGATCACGCATCGTCCTGTCTGACCGCCGTAAAGCTCTGTGATCTCGTCCTTCAGCTTCACACCGTGAAATACTGTGTTCGCCGGTATATGTACATCCTTCAGGGAAAGGCCGGATACTACAGCGCCCTTTCCGACATGGGTTCTTCCCTCAAGGCAGGTGTCTTCAATATATGTTCCTTCCTCGATGTCAGCTTCCGGTCCGATCAGTGCTGTGTGCAAAGCTCCCTGGCAATTTAAGTCATTGGTGAATACGTGTTTTTTCCAGTCAAGGAACTCATAATCGGTTACTTCTTCTGTCATCAGAGCACGCAGCTCTCTCGTTGTTCCGAAATGGATAAATTCTGCAGGAGAAAGACAGATCAGCTTCATCTGAAAAGGACTTAATGCCTTCCATATTTTTTCTCTGCAGGTAAAAAGCTCTGTGCAGAATTCGCCTTCCGGTTTTTCTTTCTGATATTGTTCAAAGGTGGAATCTGCCGCCAGCGGATACAGAAAATCTCCGTAAAAGCTGACTCTTGCTTTTTCATTTACAAAGCTTTCGTATTTATCCGGATCTGCTTTTTTTCCTGATGCATCTGCGATCAGACTGAACAGTGTTTCCAGTATTTCGGCGTCCAAAAGTACGGCGCCTGTGTCAAGATCCACGCAGTCCTGTCCATTCACGGCTCCCAGCCTGCGAAGTGTTTCTGCCGGCTGTTTGTGAAGAAACATTTTTACATGGTCGCTTCCATCGTTTAAAAACACTCCATGATCGACTCCCACTTCTACCGGAGATTTCATGGAGATTGCCGCAGCTCCGCGGAACTGGGCATCTATCTGTAAAGGATTAAAAAGGAGGAGCACATCTCCGGAAAGTACCAGCATTCCTTCTTTGAACCTAGCCGGAACGCCTGCCATACTGATGAGAAATTCATCAAACAGTGTGGAGCCTCTTCCATCCGGAAGTTCTCTTGGTACTGGTGAAAAAAGCTTTCCGCACACAGAATACTGTGGGACTCTTTTGCTGTCTCCGCCGGAATGGATCACAAGGATTCTTTTGTTATGGAAATCTCCCCGGAGTCCTTCTTCCTCCGAAAGAAATCGGAGCACATTCAGGGTTGCTCCGCCGGAGCCTACTCTTTTGCCTTCCGGATCCGGGAGCACGAAATATTTTGTCCATCCCGGCAGTACGCCCTGTTCCAATCTGTCTGCGATCTGGCTGCGGAAGGATCTAGCCTGTTCTTCATTTGATGAGGTCAGGATCACATAGTCCCATCTGGGAAAATTTACTTTGCGGATGCTTCGTGCATAGTCTTCCCATGCATCCTGGCAGCTTTGCCGCAGAAAAAGATTTTTCAGTTTCCTGTATTCTGTGTTCATTGCTTTCCTTATCCTTTGCTTTTTCATACTTTCTTTTTTTACATAACTTCGAATACTCTTATCCGCTGTCACGGCTACGCCGGAGCTTCTGGCGGAAATTCTTGGCCGACTCTTCCTTATGATAAGGGAGACACGACAGGCGGTATTCAACCTGTCAGCATCTGCCTGTAGCAGAAGCTGAGTTGTGCTCTCGCTCTATAAAACAGTGGTCATACCACTTGTTTCCCAAACTGAAGAATACATTTATGACTCAGATTTCTGGCACTGTTCAGGCTTCGATTTCCTCTGTGCCCGTTCTCACAGGTATATTCATCTGTTTTGCGGTTTGCTGTCTTAACTGGCGCACCGCAGACAGAGCAAGTTTCGGATATCCCTTTTGCATAGGTTTCAATGACCAGAATGCCGTTTTTCCATGCTTTATAGGGCAGATTGCTCCTGATCCCGGAGCTTAGATGCATAGTGCTCCAGTTTCCTGATCCGATCATCACATAGTCTGTGTATTCTTTTTTGTATTTTGGAAGGACGATCAGCGAAACCTGCTTTTCCAGGCAGAAGCCTATGATCTGTGAACTGATCTCATGGGCATAATGCTCCGACAGATGCTTCAGATGCATCCAGTATTTCCTGTTTTCTCCGGGCTGTTTTTCCCCGCCGAGAGATTTCCGGGCTTTCTCGATTTTTTTCCTGATCTGATTGCAGCGGTGCGTATATTCTTTTCCGCCGCCCCAGAATTTCACATCTGTTTCCTTCCCCATGCCGTCACATACTGTCCCCACAGCAAAAACATCTCCGTTTGTAAACTGGATGGCACAGATCTTCCGTCCTTCCTGGATACGCTGTTTTACTGTTGCAGTGTCTGCTGTAAATTCCTTTACGGGAACATGCAGCATGAGATATTTCTTCTCAAATGTTACTGAGGGTGACATCAGCTCTGCTTCTGCGGGAAATTCTCTGCCGTACAGCCTGCATCTCATCCATTTCCACTGTTCTCCTGTCCATACCTTCAGTGTGATCTCCTTATGGGAAAAATCTCTGTACATTCCTTTATAATAGGTAACTGCCGAATGAAGCTTTTCTGCTTTTCTCCCCGGAATGGACTTTTGCCTGGATATGTGACTCTTTGCTGCGGCTATGGCACTGTTTATCGCAGCACGCCTGAAATACAATGGGACTTTTTCCCAGGGAAGGGGATTCTGTGGAACCTGCTTATCTCTTCCCATAATGGTCAGGACTTCCAGGGCCCGAAGAGTTTTCTGGCTTCCCAGTTCTCCCAGTTCCTCATGAGCCAGCAGAAGATCATAATAAAAGCTTTCAATTTCATTATAGAAATCCTGGGTTTTCCTGAGCCATTCCGGATGTCCGCAGCAAAGTCGGAGTCTTCTGGTTGTTATGCTGTAGCCTGTATTGGACGGCATGTTCTCTTCCTTCCATTTATTTATATAACTTATCCAATATTATTATCTTGTCGCTTAATGTTAGATTAAGCGACAGGACCTGAAAAAACCTGTATATAAGGGAATTCGCCATTTTTCTGACCACAAAAGCCGACCACTTATGACCATGAATCTTATACCAAGAAGCCTGATATTTCCCGCAAAATACAGGTCCCTGGGACTATACATCTGACCACTTATCATGACCACTTTTATATATTGATATGTATTTTTATTTCTTCGATATATAAAAAGTTGCGTAAAACGGCACAAAAAACGACATAATTGGACAGCTATGGCAGTTTCAGATCGCTTGACAAGCATTAAAGCGGATGTTATCATTACATATGGTTCAAAATCTTGGATCAAACAACAGAATAATCCAAAAAAATTACTGTCGCTTAATCTAACATTAAGCGGCAGTTTTCACATTCTCTTCATTTTCCTTTCACACAATGCACACATTTTTTTACTATATTATTAACCGTAGATAGCAAATGCAAATGCTAAATAATCTTTTTCTTTTTCATACTTTTTTGCCGGGAGTCTGCACAACTCCCGGCCTCCTTTTTTTATTCTTCAGGCAGTTCGCCTGCATTTTCTATTATTATTAAAGATATAAAAATATGTCTTGTTTTTTCCTCTTTCATATATTATACTGATTAAGAACTTATTGTTCCTGTCCAGTTTGTTCTTTGATAATTTCATAGACTTCACACTCGAAACATGATACAATATCCGCACAGAGAAATATGCGGTACAGTTTTTATGGGAGGATGCGCATATGTTAGATCAGAAAGATTTGGAATTATTAGCTGGTATGATAAACCCGATCAATGTCCAGCTGGGCAATATAAATAACCGATTAGATGGTATCGACGCCAGACTGGATGCTGTGGATGCTCGTCTCGACGGTATCGACGCTCGTCTCGATGCTATGGATGCTCGTTTCGACGGTATCGACGCTCGTCTCGATGCTATGGATGTTCGCTTCGACGGTATCGACGCTCGTCTTGATGCTATGGATGTTCGCTTCGACGGTATCGACGCTCGTCTCGATTCTATGGATGTTCGCTTCGATGAAATAGATGCCCGCTTCAACCGGGTAGAAAACAGACTTGAAATGATCGATCTGAAATGTGATACCAACAGAAAACGCCTGGACGACCTTTCACTGGATGTTAAGCTTGCAGAACGGGATATCCGAAAAGATATCAAGAATTTACAGGACACAACAGAAACTCTTGTTGTTGTACTTCAGGGAAGAGGTATTTTACCTGACCCAGGTAACACAATACAGACAGCCTGATCATACCATGTAAAGAGTGTGAAGCCTATGAAAGTATCAGTTACTGTTCACTGGTAATGTTCCGCGAGGTGTTTTTTGTGAGCGAAGGTCACAGAAAACCCGAGACATACCGCGCGAATTTATGCGATCAGCATAAATTCTGTGCATCGCGAAGCGTGTTACTGAGAACGGAGTGAACAGTAACAAGTATCAAGGGATCACACTCTTTCTCCTCAAAAAATGGTTGCATTTACAATTCGTTTATGTTATAGTTATATGCGTTGCGGGGTATGGCGTAGCTTGGTAGCGCGCACGGCTGGGGGCCGTGAGGTCGCAGGTTCAAATCCTGTTGCCCCGATTAAAAATTATAGATATTATAACAGCTAAGGTTTCCGAGGTCTGATGACTTCGGATTTTTTTATTACCTTTATTACTTTACTATTTTTCGAAAGGAAGGTTTTACATGCAGGATAATCTGTCTCTTTATCATATTTTTTATACGGTAGCACGTACCGGCAGTATCTCCCACAGTTCCCGGGATCTTTATATCAGTCAGCCTGCTATCAGCAAGGCGATCCAGAAGCTGGAGCAGAATCTGGATACCGTTCTTTTTAAACGAAGTTCCCGGGGTGTCACTCTGACTCCGGACGGTGAGCTTCTTTTTGAAAAAGTAAAAGAAGCTCTTTCACTTCTGGATGAAGGAGAAAATTCCATTCGCCATAACCGTTCCCGGGACATTCCAAAGCTGCGTCTGGGTGCCAGTTCTACTCTTACCAGATATGTACTGCTCTCCCACCTGAAAAACTATATCGCTCGTTTTCCTCATGTACGTATCACAATTTCCTGCCAGTCTACTTATCAGACTCTGCAGCTTCTGGATGAGGAAAAAATCGATCTGGGACTCATCGGACGGCCGCAGAAACTTCGGGGATATTATTTTCAACCTCTTTTGAAAATCCAGGATACCTTTGTCTGTACACAACAGTATCTGGAAAACCAGAAACAGCTCTATCCTGATGAACCTCTGATTCAGGCAGCAACTTTCATGATGCTGGATGAGGACAATATTACACGTCAGACTGTGAACTCTCAGCTGAAAGAACATCATGTGGAATTAAGCCACATTCTGGAAGTAACAACTATGGATCTTCTGATCCAGTTTGCGGAAATCGGTCTTGGGATTGCCTGTGTGATCCGCGATTTTGTAAAAAAAGAGCTGGAAGAAGGGACTCTGGTGGAAGTACCGGTAGGATTTTCTTTTCCGCTGCGTGAGATCGGGTTTGTGTGCAGACAGAAAGATGCTGATTCGGCTTTAATCGCGCCGTTTTTCGATGATGAAACAGGGCATCCGGATAGATAAAGAGTGTAAAAAAATCCCCTCTGATCATTACGACCAGATGGGATTTTTAGATTTCAAAAAAGTTTCCTGCCACTGTATTACATATGTAACTTTTTTGTCTCAAACTTCGCTGCGCTTCGTTCGAGTAGCGCAAAATTTATTGCACCTGCAATAAATTTTGCTTAGTTATTAATAAGCTTATCCTCGCCGTTCCAGCTGTAGAGTTTACGGATCTCCTCGCCAACTTTCTCAGACTGATGCTCAGAAGCTAATTTTCTCATAGCCTTGAAGTGTACCTGTGCACCTGCATCGGACATGTCGAGTAAGAACTCTTTTGCGAATGTACCATCCTGGATATCGGAAAGAACTTTCTTCATTGCTTTCTTTGTATCCTCTGTGATGATCTTCGGTCCTGTGATGTAATCACCATACTCAGCTGTATTGGAGATAGAATATCTCATTCCGGCGAATCCTGACTGATAGATCAGGTCAACGATCAGTTTCATCTCATGGATACACTCGAAGTATGCGTTTCTTGGGTCATAACCAGCTTCAACAAGTGTCTCGAAACCAGCCTGCATAAGTGCGCAAACACCACCGCAAAGTACAGCCTGCTCACCGAAGAGGTCTGTCTCTGTCTCTGTACGGAATGTTGTCTCAAGAACTCCAGCTCTTGCTCCGCCGATTCCAAGTGCATATGCAAGTGCGATATCCTGAGCTTTACCTGTAGCATCCTGCTCTACAGCGATCAGACAAGGAACACCTTTGCCAGCCTGATACTCGCTTCTTACTGTGTGTCCAGGTCCTTTCGGAGCGATCATTGTAACATCAACATATGCCGGTGGTTTGATACATCCGAAATGAATGTTGAAACCATGGGCGAACATAAGCATGTTGCCTTCCTCAAGGTTCGGCTCGATATCATTCTTGTAAAGTGCAGCCTGTTTCTCATCGTTGATCAGGATCATGATGATATCTGCTTTCTTAGCTGCTTCAGCAGCTGTATATACCTCAAAGCCCTGCTCCTCAGCTTTTTTCCAGGATTTGCTTCCTTTGTAAAGGCCGATGATTACATTACATCCGGACTCTTTAAGGTTCAATGCATGTGCATGTCCCTGGCTTCCGTATCCAATAATCGCAATTGTCTTACCATCTAATAATCCGAGATTACAGTCTTCCTGGTAAAAAATCTTATTTGCCATTTTACTTTCCTCCTCTGATGTTTACAACATCTTCTTCATAAAAATTATTTATCGTTAAGAGAGTATCTGCTCTCCTAGCAAACATATGTAAAAATTTTTACAGGTACCGGACATCGTCACTGCCTCGTGACAGACCTGTGATTCCTGTTCTTGCAAGCTCAAGGATCTCATAGTCAGCCATCAGCTCCACAAACGCTTTCAGCTTGTTCTGACTTCCGGTCATCTCCATAATAAGTGAATCCTTACTTACATCCACCACCTTGGCACGGAAGATATCTGCAACAGAAAGAGCTCCCTGTCTCTGTTCTGGCTTCACAGCAACTTTAACGAGCATCAGCTCACGGGCAACGCTGTCGTCCTGTTCAAGGACCTTAACATCCCGTACATCTTCCTGCTTCGCCAGCTGCTTAGTAATCTGCTGGAGCATCTGGTCATCTCCCTCACAAACAACTGTCATACGGGAATATCTCTGATCTGCAGTCACTCCTGCGGTAATGCTGTCAATATTATAACCACGGCGACTGAAAAGGCCAGCCACACGGCTAAGGACTCCGGAGGTATTATCCACAAGGATGGATAGTATTCTCTTTTCCATAATACACCTGCTTTCAACACTTTTATGTATAGAAAACCGACTTCGTCAGTTAACGCTTTAATCTAATAAACCCTTGCTTTCTTACCATTATAACAACTTCGAAAATTTTGTCAATCAAAATTTCCTGCAAAATCCATTCAGGATGATAAGAAATGTTTTTATCCTCAGATCAGATATTTTTTCTTAAGCTCCTCGGATGCCTTTGATGTTAGGTAGAGTTTTTTCCGAAGGAATCTTTCAATTCCCCCGTTTTCTTTTTCGATGACATCAAAAACTGTATTGATATAAGACTCCTTCACCTGATAGAAGGCATTCAGATCTGCAAGCTTCCGGCTATTTTCCGGCCGGTCTGCCCGGTAAAGCCTGCGCATATACTTCAGTTCATCTTCCAGACATGGATTCGACCGCATATAATCCCTTCTTATCGTTTCCTTAGGTACACCCAAAGCAAAGAGCAAAAGTGCCGTTCCAACTCCTGCCCGGTCTTCTCCTGTGGCACTGTGAAAAACAACAGCTCCGTTCTTTACGTGAAGCAGGACATCCAGAAAACGTGCATACTGCTTCAAAGAATATTCATCCGTAATATAATTCCGGTACCAATCCTGCATATATCGGTCTACATCACCATAACAGGACATCACATGTTCAAAAAAACTGTTTCCACTGCTGTCTTCATCCCGAATCGGAATATGATAATATTCCACTCCTGCCATGATATCATCTGGTTTTTTCTTTACTTCTGCGGCTGACCGGAAATCGATCACTGTTTTTACATTATATTCTTCTGAAAGGATCCGGTTGTCTGCAGCAGAAGCATGATAGATTTCTCCGCTACGCAAAAGCTTTCTGGGAAGAATATGCGAACCGTCTACTGTCATCAATGCACCCAGATCTCTTGTATTCGGAAGATTCTGAAGCGGAAGCCTGCTTCCTTTTGGAAAGCCAACCGCAAGATCCGGATTCAGTACTTTAAGAAGCTGAAGACAATCCTGTACCTCCTGCTCTGTCATATCAAATTTATAACGCTTCTGACGTCTGGTTATGATTACCAGATAATTGATGATCAACTGCTTTTCACCGATTTTATCGGTTCCCTCACGGCGCATGTACGCCCAGAGAATATCTTTACACGGAAGACTGTTGAGCATCATATGTCTGGTAAACACAAAAAAGCCATCTTCGATCCGTATTTTTCCGTATCTCATTTTCTTTCCTTTCTCCTTCTCAACCCCTGTGCTGCTTTCTTCGCAACACTTTTTATCATACCAGAAATCTCCAGTCCCGTATACCTCGTTTGACAATTTTCGTAGTTTGGATATAATAAACAGAGAAATTTTACCACAGGGAGGCTTTCTTTTATGGACAATCTTATTTTCTGTCTGAATGTTACCGTGCCCATCTTTCTTACACTTCTCCTGGGATATTTTTTCCGGAGGATCGGGCTATTTGATGAGACATTTGTCAACCGTATGAACAAATTTGTGTTTGTCATCCCCCTGCCTGTGCTTCTGTTTCAGGACATCGCTAAAATTGATATCTATGAGGCCTGGGATCCCCAAATGGTTCTTTTCTGTTTTGCGATCACATCGCTCAGTATTATGATCTCCGTGCTCCTGTCACGTTTTCTCCATCCTTCCGATATCCGGGGCGAGTTTATCCAGGCATCCTACCGCAGCAGCGCGGCGATCCTTGGTATCGCCATTATCCAGAACCTTTACGGAAATGCAGGTATGGCACCACTGATGATCATTGCCAGCGTCCCTCTTTACAATGTAATGGCTGTTGTAATTCTCTCTGTCTTTAAACCAGGTCAGAGAAAAATAGATGGTACCATTCTGAAGCGTACTTTAAAGGGAATTGTCACCAATCCCATCATTCTTGGCATTGCAGCCGGTACACTCTGGTCCCTTCTTCGTCTTCCATTTCCGAAGATCCTGGACTCTACGGCAGGCAATCTTGCAAAAACAGCCACTCCTCTTGGCCTCATGGCCATGGGCGGATCTCTGCACTTCGGAAAAGCCTTTTCCCGGCTGAAAGCATCTGTTGCCTGTACATTTATGAAACTTGTCGGTTATGAAGCACTTTTTCTTCCTCTTGCCATCCGCTGCGGTTTTACAAAGGACAAGCTGGTTTCCATCATTATCATGTTGGGGTCCGCCAGCACCGTTACCTGCTTTGTCATGGCAAAAAACATGGGACATGAGGGCTCTTTTTCTTCGGGAGTCGTGCTTCTTACCACATTATTCAGTGCCTTTACCCTGACACTCTGGCTGTTTATCTGCAAAGGTCTGGGACTGATCTGATATTGCAGCTTCTGCATATTATCTACCCGGAAAAATCTGTAACATAAAATGCTGTAAGAACTATGATTTCTGGTTCTTACAGCATTTTTTTATAAAAGCATATTCACATAAAGCTATCATTTCTGATGTGGATGTTTCTGTTCTTACAATCTCATAGCCTACAAAACAAACGAAGCATTTTCTCAGATCAGCTTCAGATATTTCAAGCCATCCCGAATGCCGTAGTGGAACATATCAGACGTAACATAATCTGCCAGTTCTTTGATCTTCGGAGAAGCATTTCCCATGGCAACCTTTGTTGCAGCGTATTCAAACATGGCAAGATCATTGTTGCTGTCTCCAAAAACAACGGTATTCTCCCACGGAATATCAAACAGGCGGATCACAGTTGCGATCCCAACAGCCTTGTTAAAGCCCTTTGGCACCAGTTCAATGGTATTTCCCACAAACGAACTGCTGCCTTCATGGCGAATGATATCATAGTATTCTGATAAAATGGATAACGCTGCCTCCGCATCACATCCCTCCGTCATTTTTGCACTGATCTTATTGATCCGCATACAATCCTCATTTCCACGGATAGGCCTCCATTTATCGCCCAGGGATTCTGTGATCAGACTGGCATACCAGTTCACTTCATCGGTATACTCCTCTTTGTCATAATACATAAAATCCGCGCCTTCCATTACCGGGATCAGTCCGTATTTTCTGAGAACCTCCACAGAAAGCTTTGCAACCTCCGGCGTCATCTCTTTATTAAAAAGTCTCTTCCCGTCCTTCTCAATGGTGGATCCGCAGGCACTGATCATTCCCGTAAAAGGGACCTGCTCCAGATACCAGGATACAAACGCACGACTTCTTCCTGTGCAGAGCCACGCTTCATGTCCGTTATCTACCAGCGCACGGATGGCTTCTATGGCACTGTCCGGCACTCCTTTTTTCATATCACAGACTGTTCCGTCCGCATCAAAAAATACTGCTTTTCTGCTCATTTTCCTGTCCTCCGATATCACCTGTAAAATACCTTTGCCGCACGGATCAGGCTTTCCGTATCTTTCACTCCGGCTGTTTCATAAGCGGAATGCATCGCCAGCTGCGGCAGACCGATATCGACCGTATTTATGGCTGCCTGGGTATTGGAAATATTTCCCAGAGTGGAACCACCGGCAATATCAGAACGGTTCACAAATGTCTGATATGGCACATCTGCTTCTCTGCAGAGTTCCTTAAAGATTGCTGTGGAAATCCCATCGGTACAATATTTCTGATTGGCATTATATTTGATCACAATTCCACCATTCATCACCGGACGGTTTACAGGATCTGCCTTGTCTGTATAATTCGGATGTAATGCATGTGCATTGTCCGCAGAGATCATAAAGCTCTCTGCAAGGGCCATCAGATAACTTTCCTGATCTCCGCCAAGGGCCAGATTGATACGAAACAGTACATCTTTAAGAAATGTGGATGCAGCTCCCTGCCTGGTAGTGCTTCCCACTTCTTCATTATCCAGTACACAGTGGACTGCAATGACCTTCTTCTTATCTGCCTGAAGAAAGCCTTCCATTGAAGCGAAAGCACACTGCAGATCATCCAATCTTGGACTGGAAACAAATTCATTCCTGGATCCCCAGATCGTTCCGGGCATCCGGTTATAGAGAAACAGATCATGGCCCAGGATATCCTCCGGACGGATCTCTGCCTCTTCTGCCAGCATCCGCATGAAGTTGCCTTTTTCGCCACTGCCACTGTACAATGGAAGCATATCCTTCTGGACATTATAATGATAGCCTCCGTTAATATCTCGGTTCATATGGATCGCAAGGCTCGGGATCATGACCAGATCTCTGTCAATATCTACAAGCTTTTCCAGAATTTTTCCGTTTTTGTGGACGATCATGCGGCCTGCCACAGAAAGGGGACGGTCAAACCAGGTAGAAAGGATCATTCCTCCATACCGCTCCACATTCAGCTTCACATAAGCTCCGTTTACAGACATCTCCGGATTTTCTTTTATTTTAAAAGACGGGGAGTCACTGTGACTTGCAATGATATGATATCTCCTGCAGTCATTGACAGGAATGGAAAATCCGATGATCGCGGAATGATTTCTCATGACAAAATATTTTCCGCCCTTTTCCAGCTCCCAGCGCTCCTCTTCCTTCAATTCTGTAAAGCCTTCCTCCAAAAAACGTCTTCTTGTTTCCTCTGCCGCCTGAAAGGCTGTAGGACTTTTACTGATAAATTCCAGCAGTTTTTCTGTTGTTTCTTCGTACATAATCTTCTCCTCTGTCGGCCCGGTAATATCCAGGCTGTTATGCTATTACCCATTATACGGCAAAACTTTTTTCAGGGCAATATCTCAGATTTCTGCACTCTTTCGTACCCACATATGCTGCACAAGCTTATCCCCAAGCTTATTTACGAGCATAGTATAAATTGAACTAAATACATTGGCTCCAATACGGAGCAGCACTGCTGCCGGCATTCCAAACAGTCCTGATGCAATGGACAGTGCTCCAAATGTATTAAATGCAGTCTGCCACGCATAACCTGCGGAATATCCCACACCGACTCCTCCGATCATTCCAATATAGGGATACATAGATTCCGGAAGTATCAGATAAAGCACTGCAAACAGAATACAGCCAACGATGTTGAACATAGCTCTTTTTCCGGCTCTTCCCCTGCAATCCGCGGTAAACGGCAAACACACGGACATACAGGCAATTCCGGCCCACATTGCTCTTGGGAGTCCCAGAAGAGACATGATCAGCATAGCGCTGGAAACGATCAGCGTCAGTCTTAAATACCACCTGCCTCTTGCGGAATGCAGATCAAATTCCCGGAACAGGTCCAGAAATGTCCTGCGATACGGGCGGTTTTTCTGATTCTTATAAAAAACTACCATGCAGAGAACCATTCCGGCCAAAAGCCCCTCTACACGAAGCAGATACGCCTTTCCGGTTACGTCATATCCCATCAGAAGCAGATATCCGAGAACAAATGTGGAATGGTTATACATAATTACATTATGGCATCCCAGGATCATCAGTAACAGGATGCTTATCGCATTAACAAAAAATGCCGGTACCGGTGAAACCATGTTGGATAATCTCGGCCCTGCGATCAGAATACAGAAAATCCCGGCAATGGACAACAATCCGTGGGACGTCCGGATCCCGAAATCCGCCTGTCTTAAAACCAGCACTGCCAGCAGTACGGTTACTCCTACAACACTGTTGTCATTGCCGGTTATCTTACTGTACAATGTCACAACCGCCACACAAAATGCCATGACAAGATACACTTTAAAATTATAGATCAGAATATGCCTTCTTTTCTCCTTTTTGTCTGTGGTATTTCTGATCAGCTGTTTTGATCCGGTTGAGCTTAACTGCAGTTCCTGATAAAATGTCATTTTCATCACTCCTTTTGTAAAGCAGACATTCTCATTTCGCTTTTTTCACATGCTCATAAACGCAATCTCTTTACAATTTACGTTCAAAGATACAAACAGCCATTATACTTGGTTTATTCTGAAACGTCAAACATTTTTTTCTGAAATCATGTTCACGCATTACACTCCCAGCCCCGATCAGATCACTCCGAAAATGGCCAGGAACATTTTTATTATTTTTATATTTACTGTAGCTCCGCTATCCTGGTCACTGCTACATAAATGTCCTGTATCTTATACCAGGTTGGATAATCCACCACTCCGGATGCAGGAAGCCCAAATATATTCTGGAATTTTTTTACAGATGCAGCAGTAGCCGGACCATAAATACCATCCACGATCACTGACGGGATGGCAGGATAGGCTTTTGCTATGGCATTAAGCTGTTCCTGGATCTGCTGTACCTTTTCTCCGGTAACACCGATAGTCAGGTCATATCCCGGCCAGGATGCGGGAATCCCGGAAACTGCTTCCGCCACATTGATATACATATCGTTTCCATAGAAGCTCCGCAGGATCTCAATGGCGGAATATCCCTGATCTCCCAGAGCTTTGCTTCCCCACTGGGTCATCCATCCCCGGTCCCTGCACTGCACCTGACGTCCGTCACAGTACTGGGTCAGGATCGGCTGACGCACATTCGGTCTGGAAAGGTAGTTTTCAAAAAGTTCATCCACGATCCGGTCGATACTCTCAAAAATATTCCTGCCATAGATCCATTTGTGGTCGTATGCTGTAGAGGACGTAATGGTGAAATCATATCCCTTATTCCGGTACCACTCTGTATAAACTCTGTTCAAAGTAAACGACATGATTGCCAGAACATTGGCACGTATCGTGTCCTCCGGCCAAGTTGCGTAGATCTCACTGCTGGCCACGTTTTTGATATAATCCTTATATCTTACATAATAATCCTGTGCAGAGGTATCCCCTATTGGCCCGTCGTGGACTACGATATACTCCGGGATCACCACTTTGTTTAATACGATCTCGCCGGTTTCATTTATCGGCTTGATCTCTGCTTCCGGATTTTTAGGAGGATATTCCCCAAAAAGCGTATGGGGTCCGATGACGATCCGCTGATAATCCACTCCATTACCCTGCTGTCTGCTAAGGGATGCTCCCTGCCTGGCAATGGAATAGGGAAGAACTTCTGTCCCGGCTATTTCTTTTGGTGTAAAACCCTCTGCACTGATCTGAACTGTGTATTCTGCATAGGGCTGCTGCTCCACCGGTTTCATGCTGTATTCCAGCGGAGGAGCTGCCAGTTCCAGCATCGGCGTTCTTCCGGAGGAATCCGTGTGAACTTCTTCGATCACATTGTCCGGGACTCCTGTGTACGAGATCCGCACTGCAGCATTTTCCACAGGACGGTTACTGGCACTGTCCAGCACCGTCACCTGCAGCTGTCCCTGATCCGGCATATCCTGCTGCATGGAAATATAAGAATGATTTTTCATAAACAGAGGCTCCTTTTTGTGCCTGAAAGCACACTGGTTCTCTGCTAGTATATGTACAAAATCTCAAAATGCCATATCTCCTACTGTGCTTCCTCCCACTAATCTTCCGCATCCTGGATATCATCAATCCATGTATTCTTCCGCTTTTTCATAACATTCCCTATTCTGTTTTTCCTTAAATTCCTCATTTTTGATCTGGATTGCCTCTTCTGCCTTTGTAGCCAGAAAAGGAACTGCTATAACAACTGCTATCAATGCCGCCAGTATTAAAATATCCTTTTTCAAATTTACATATCCCCCTTTACTCTGATGCTTTTATTATATAATAAATATCTGCACAAAAAAAGTGCTGTATCATCTCCTCACAGATCATACAGCACTTGCTAGTTACTGTTCACTCCGTTCTCAGTAACACTTGATATTTACCTTTTTCCGCCAGATATCAGAATATCTTCAGAATATCATTATACATAACGATAACCATCAACGCCATCAAAAGCATCAGCCCTGCAAAATGGATCATGCCTTCTACCTGACGGTTTACCGGTTTTCTCCGGATCGCTTCTACCACCAGAAATACCAGCCTTCCTCCATCCAGTGCAGGAAGAGGAAGAAGGTTCATCACTCCCAGGTTTGCAGAAAGAAGAACTGCCATATTCAGCAAATTCATCCAGATCATCAGCGTTCCCTCACTCTTGGACTGTTCGTAAGTGTCGCCAATGGCATCCACAACACCCACAGGACCACTTAAGTCTTTCATTCCAAGGTGACCGGTCACAAGCTCTTTCAGGCTTAAGATCGTAGTACGGATCATGTATTTCACTTCCACAGCACCATATTTCAGAACATTAAAGCCGGAAGTTTTTTCACTGTATGTGTTATATCCGAAACCGGAAACCGGTGTTCTGTATTCCCTTGGTGTTATCTCTGCCTCATATTCCAGTCCGTTACGCTCATAGGTGATCGTCACAGGTTCCTTGGATAACGGATGCTCCTCGATGTATTTTTCATATGCATTTCCGTCCGGAACCTCCACACCGTTGATCTTCGTGATCACATCGCCTGCTTCCAGACCTGCCTCTTCCAGTGGCATTCCCTTGATCAGTGATTCCACTGTCATGGAATTTACATCGGAACGGTTAAAGCCAAGAAGATACCGCACATTTACATCTGGTTTATAGGAAATCTCCTGTTCCTTTCCATCACGTTTTACTTTCAGCCGGATGGTATCTCCCTCTTTCAGTTCGTTGAGATACGAATATACATAAAGATCTTTCCCCAGATCAATATGGTAGCCCTGATATTCCGTGATCACATCACCCTTTTTCAATCCTGCCTTATCCGCAGCAGAATTTTGGGTTACTTCTAATACGGTTGCCGGATCATAGCCCACACAGCCCACAATGATCACAGACAAAATAAATGCCAGAAGAAAATTGAATACCGGACCGGCAGCAACCACTGCGATCCTGCCCCACACAGGAGCAGAATTAAAGGTTCCCGGACTGTCATCTTCCGCATCCTCTCCGGCCATGGCACAGGAGCCTCCAAGAGGAAACAATTTCACAGAATAACGTGTACCACCCTTTACTGTACTTATGATCCTGGGTCCCATACCAAGAGAAAATTCCAATACCTCGATGTGATTCTTTTTTGCCAGAAGAAAATGTCCCAGCTCATGGATCAGTATCACAACGCTGAAAATAATTACAGCAATCACAAATCTCAATTTACCACCTGCTTTCGATCCACTGATAAGTATCCTGCTCTACAGAAAGGATCTCATCCAGATCCGGATGTGCGATTTTTTTATGTCTTTCCATAGACTGTGCAATAATCTCATAAATATCCAGAAAACCGATCTTTTCCTCAAGGAATTTCTTTACTGCAAGCTCATTGGCTGCATTAAAGACAGTCGGCATACTTCCGCCCTCCCGGGACGCCTGGATCGCCATAGGCAGTCCCCGGAATGTCTCCATATCCGGAACCTCAAATGTGATCTCATGAAGCTTTGTGAAGTCAAGGCGATCTCCGTCCAGATATCGTCTGTGTGGATAGTACAGAGCGTACTGGATTGGAAGTCTCATATCCGGAGTTCCAAGCTGTGCCATGATCGCACCATCCTTAAACTCCACCATGGAATGGATGATACTCTGTGGCTGCACCACCACCTGAATATGATCCAGATCCATGTCAAACAACCATTTGGCTTCCATAACTTCCAGCCCTTTGTTTACCAGGGTTGCAGAATCTACGGTGATCTTTCGTCCCATTACCCAATTTGGATGCTTCAGAGTATCTGCAACAGTGACCTTTCGCAGCTCTTCTGTGGTACGTCCGCGGAAGGGGCCACCGGATGCCGTGATCAGAAGCTTGTGGATCTCTTTGTTTTCTTCTCCGTGGATAGCCTGGAAAATAGCACTGTGTTCACTATCTACCGGAAGGATAGATACGCCATACTTTTTTGCCATCGGCATGATCAGATGACCGGCTGTGACAAGGGTTTCCTTATTTGCCAGGGCAATGTCCTTTCCGGCACGGATTCCCTCCATCGTAGGACGGATTCCGATCATTCCCACGATCGCAGTGACAAGAATTTCTGATTCCGGCATGGACGCAAGCTCCAGAAGTCCCTCCATTCCGCTGACTACCTTTGTATCCGTATCCGCAATACGCGTTTTCAGATCCTGGGCTGCTTTTTCATCCCAGACTGCTGCCAGAAGTGGATGAAACTCCCGGATCTGCTCTTCCAGTTTCTCCACACTTTTGCCTGCACTGACTGCAACAACCCGAAGGTCTTCGTTTTTTCTTGCCACATCCAGTGTCTGGGTCCCGATGGAGCCGGTAGAACCTAAGATTGCAATATTCTTCATTTCTAATGTCTCCTAAATTCCAAGAATCGTTTTTGCAAGATAGTAAATAACAGGGGCTGTGATGATCACACTGTCAAAACGGTCCAGGATTCCTCCATGGCCCGGAATCAGCTTTCCATAGTCCTTGATGTTCTGGTTCCTTTTGATCGCAGATGCAGCCAGATCACCCACCATGGAGATCAGAGCTCCAACTGCGCAGATCAAGGCATACTCAGCCATTTTTCCCTGTGTTGCCGCTGCATAGATCACTCCAAGAAGCGCCGCTCCCGCAACGCCTCCTACAGCTCCCTCGATGGATTTCTTCGGGCTTAAAACCGGCGCCATTTTATGCTTTCCGATAAGCATTCCCACACAGTAAGCACAGGTGTCACATCCCCAGGAGCACAGGAATATCAGCCATACCAGGAATTTTCCGTCCGGAAGGCTTCTGGTAAGATAGATAAAGGAAAGCATCACAGCAACATATACAACTCCAAAAAATGCTGCCATCACCTGTTCTGCATGGTATTTCGGATAACCGAATACATAAACAAACAGGATCAGGATCATACTGATGATGATCGCCATTGTTCCGTAATTTCCAAAATCAGCTTTCATGGCAATATAATAAAGCACTGCTCCAAGATATCCTACAAGTTCCAGCACGGTAACATGCTCATCACTTACCTTCATTACCTTGTAAAGTTCTCTCATTCCGATCAATGAAACAGCCAGAAGTGTAAAAAATAAAATCCAGCTTCCGGAAATGATAGTTGCCAGGGCAATAATGACAAGGACGATACCACTTATCAGTCTTGTCTTAAACATGATCTACTCCTCCTTGACGCCACCGTAGCGTCTGTCTCTCTGATTGTATTTCTCGATGGCTTTGATCAGCTCTTCTTTATTGAAATCCGGCCATGCAACCGGTGTAAAATAAAACTCGGAATAGGCAAGCTGCCAAAGCAGGAAATTGGAAAGTCGCTGCTCACCGCTTGTGCGGATCAAAAGATCCGGATCCGGTACACCTGCAGTATCCAGATAGCTCTCAATCGTATCTTCTGTAATACCATCCGGCTCAACTTTTCCGTCTTTTACATCCTGTGCCATCTTCTGCATTCCACGGCGGATCTCATCACGGCTTCCGTAATTTAATGCCAGCTGAAAATAAATACCGTCAAAATCTTTGGAATATTCCTCCAGTTCCCGGACACTCTGCTGGATATCCGGTGCAAAGGCAGTAACATCTCCGATGACTTTCATCTTCATATTATTTTTCTTGGAAATCTTGATACATTTCTTAAGATAACCGCGGAACAGTTTCATCAGTGCTTCCACTTCTTCTCTGGAGCGTTTCCAGTTTTCTGTGGAAAAAGCGTAAACCGTAAGATATTTCACCCCAAGGTCTTTGATATCATAACAAATGTTTTCAAGATTGGCGCATCCCTTTACATGTCCGTAGGTTCTCGGCATTCCTCGTTCCTTTGCCCAACGTCCGTTTCCGTCCAGAATGATCGCGATATGATTTGGTACGTTCATAAATCTCCTCCATACAGAAAGAGAGCTTCTTCAAAGAAGCCCTCTCTATCCTCGTATTTCTTACAATTATACAGTCAGAATCTCTTTAGACTTGTTCTCGATCGCCTTGTCAACTTCCTTGATGTACTTATCTGTAAGTTTCTGGATCTGATCCTCAAGCTCTTTGATCTCATCCTCAGAAACATCCTGTTTTGCAAGTTTCTTAAATGCATCGTTGGCATCACGACGGATATTTCTTACTGCAACCTTGGCACCCTCGCCTTTTTTCTTAACGTCCTTCACCAGCTCTTTACGACGCTCCTCGGTAAGCTCCGGGAAAACAAGACGGATCATTTTTCCATCGTTGCTCGGGTTTAATCCCAGATCAGAGCAAAGGATCGCTTTCTCGATCGCTTTGATCATGCTGGATTCCCACGGCTGGATCTGGATCATACGTGCCTCCGGTACAGAAATGTTTGCAACCTGCTGGAGCGGAGTCGGTGCTCCATAATAATCTACGGTAAGTTTGTCAAGAATATGCGGGTTTGCACGGCCGGCTCTGATGGTTGTCAGCTCACTCTCCAAAGCATTCAGTGTTTTTCCCATTTTTGTTTCGTATACCTGAATTCTCTCATCCATTTCACATATCTCCCTGTATGGTTTTTTTATTATTCCCTTTTGATCACACGGTTACCTTTGTTCCGGAGAACTTGCCATGTACGGTATTGACGATGCTGTCCTTTTCATCAAGACCGAATACCAGCATCGGCATCTTCTGCTCCATACACATGATGGAAGCGGTAAGATCCATAGCTGCCAGCTTCTTTGCAACTACTTCATCAATGGAAATCTCATCATACTTCTTGGCATCTGGATTTACCTTCGGATCACTGTCATAGATTCCGTCAACAGCCTTGGCAAGAAGAATGGCATCTGCGCCGATCTCAACAGCACGAAGTACAGTAGCTGTATCTGTAGAGAAATACGGATGGCCGGTACCACCTGCAAAGAATACAACCTTTCCTTCTGCGAAGCTCTCTTCTACAGCATCCTTGGAATAAAGTGTGGTAAATGCACCACATACAAACGGGGTAAACACCTCTGTCTTAAGTCCCACATATCTGCAGATGTCAGACACATAGATACAGTTCATGATCGTAGCAAGCATGCCGATCTGATCCGCCTTGCTTCTGTCCATGGCTCCGCTGGTACGTCCTCTCCAGAAGTTTCCACCTCCGATCACGATACCAACCTGAAGTCCTTCATCCACGATCGTCTTGATCTGTTTGGCAACCTCTGTAACAATTGCTTCATCAAAGCCTCTCTTCTGCTCTCCTGCAAGAGCCTCTCCGCTTAATTTCAGTAACACTCTTTTCATATGTTTATTCTCCTTTACCATACGCCGGATACAACTTCATTGCCGTCATCGTCAAAAGTTGTGGATACCGTAAACGTATCATAATAATAATAACCTGTCTTACCGGACTCCGGCTCGTCCTCATAATCACTGCCATTTGGGCTGCCGCATGCATTCTCAAGCTCAGACATGGACCGACCAATATATCCTGCTGCTACAGATGCCAGATCCTTCTCGCCGGATGGTGCTTCCGTAGGATCCGGTGCATCGGAAGCTGGTGCAGATGTTGGATCCGGTGTGGATGTGGAGTCCGAACTGCCGGACGAACTGCTGTCTGTACTGTCTCCATTATCATAAGAGTTCTTCGGAGTCGGAGTCACAGCCGTACTGTCTGAAGAATCTGTACTGTCACTGGAATCACTTTCCTCACTGTCATCCTCAATGCCAAGCCTTGCCTTTACATCCTTCAGGGTAGACACCTCCTTGGTACTTCCGCTCGCCAGATATGTAGCATATGGAATTCCGTCTTCACCCTCACCGTCCATGCACAGACTCAGCTGTGAGATCGTCAGAAGCGGCAGCTGGCGGAAGAAACATTCATTCTGCTCTTCGTCAGAAAATGTGATCCTTACATCAAAGCTTGTTGCTGTATCTCCGTTATCGTCCTTCTGGCTCTTCTCCATATAATAAACAGCCTTGTCGTTGGAAGCCAGTGTGAATTTACCATTTACAAGATCGCTTCCCCAGGTCTCATCACTGTCATCGCCATCATCTCTGGTAGGACGGACATAAATTGCAGAAATCGTGGAATTCATCTTATTGGTAAATACAATACTGGTAGTGGTCTCGCTCTTGGTTCCCATTACGTTCTTGATATTTGCTGTTTCATCCGTAGAGGTCTGCATCTCCACCACATCCGTTTTCGCAGCTTCCGTTACCGTCGGGGTTGCCGTTGCCTCCACCTTCTGCTCCGGTGCCACAGAGTTCTTCTTTCCGCAACCGGCTGCAAGCATGCTCGCTGCAAGAATTCCGGCAAGAATCAAATAACGTTTTTTCATTATATCTCCTCCATATAAAATGGTTCTATTCGCTGTCAGGTTTTCCTTTTCTATTATTACAGAGTATCACTTTCTTGTCAACCTGACCGTTCTGAATTTCACAGAATCTTTAGAGTTACTGTTCACTGGTAATATTCCGCGAGGTGTTTTTTGTGAGCGAAGGTCACAGAAAACCCGAGACATTTGGAACAGCTGAGGTCAGAACCCGTTTTCCCTTCGCTGTCTGCGCATATCACGGCGCATTTTCGCAGCTTCATTCCGGGCTTTTTCCGCTTCTGTGGTAATGATCAGTTCCGGCACCTGGATCGGTTTCTGGTCTTCATCTACAGCCACCATCACAAAAAATGCCCGGTTTACAGTATGACGCATGCCATCCGGCTGTTCCACATACGTATCGATCTCGACCTCCATGGAAGTTCTTCCCACATAAGTCACATATCCCTTAAGTACTACGATCTCTCCCTCATAGATTGCATGCTTGAACTGAAGATTGTCCACTGCCGCAGTTACCACCCGATATGTCTCCGCATGACGCATAGCTACCACTCCGGCAACCTCATCCAGCCACTGCATCAGCGCTCCGCCAAAAAGTCTTCCGCCTCCGTTCAGATGCTGCTGCATGATCAGATGAACCTGCTCCGTCATCGATGCTTCTACCGTTTTTTTACGTCTATCCTGTATCTCTGTCATTTCTCATTCCCCGCATTTTATCATACTTTTACTTTTTCAGTTGAAACCAGCCGATCAATAAAGATTTTTTACTTTAAAGTCTCGCTCCGCTTCTCTTCTCTGATCCTTCTTTGCAATATCCTGGCGCTTGTCATAAAGCTTTTTACCACGTGCCATGCCAATCTCTATTTTTACCAGGCTGTCCTTGAAATAAACCTTCAGTGGTACCAAAGTCAATCCTTTTTCCTTTAATTTAGCTTCGATCTTATTGATCTCGTAGCGATGCAGCAAAAGCTTACGCACACGAAGAGGATCTTTGTTAAAAATGTTTCCTTTCTCATAAGGAGTGATATGCATTCCATATACATAAACTTCTCCGTTTTCCACACGGACAAAGGCCTCCTTGATGCTGCATTTACCGGAACGTAAGGATTTCACCTCGGTTCCTGCAAGTGCGATCCCGGCCTCATAAGTATCCTCTATAAAATAATCATGAAAAGCCTTTTTATTATTTGCGATCAGTTTCATTCCTGTTTTTTTTGCCATTTCGCGCTCCCTCAGTCTTCCTCAGCCAGGACAAAATCCACGGTTTTCAGCATTTTATCCGCATCTGCCACACGGACACGGACCTTCTGCCCAAGACGGAAGATCCTTCCTGTCATGTCGCCCCGCAGTTCATATGCATCCTGGTCAAATACATAATAGTCATCTCGCAATGTATTGATATGGATCAATCCTTCCACGGTATTCGGAAGCTCCACATAAAGTCCCCATCCTGTAACGCCGGAGATAATCCCCTCATACTCCTCTCCGAGATGATAGGACATATACTCTGCTTTCTTCAGCTTATCGGATTCTCTTTCTGCTTCGTCTGCACGTCGTTCGCACACGCTGGACTGGCGTGCCACTTCATCCAGGATCTCCTTGTAATGCTCGGTACGTCCTTCCCTTACCAGTCTGCCTCTCAGACGGTCATGGATGATCCTGTGGATCTGAAGATCCGGATATCTTCGGATTGGAGAAGTAAAGTGGCAATAATACTTCGCTGCAAGTCCGAAATGTCCGCTGCATTCCGTAGTATATTTTGCCTGTTTCATGGTACGCAAGGTCAGGCGGCTGATCTGTGCCTCATTGGGCATTCCCTCAATACTTTCCAGAATCTCCTGGATCTCACCAGGCGTGATCTCCTGTCCGGATTTCTGTATATTGACTCCTTCATTATGAAGAAGCATCAGAAGACTTTCAATCTTTTCCGGATCCGGATTTTCATGGGTTCTGTATACAAAGGGATAATCTCCGGTGCAGTATTCCTGTGCCACGGTTTCATTTGCAAGCAGCATAAAATCCTCAATGATCCTGGTTGCCACATTGGCCTCATAAGGCTGTACATCAATAGCTCTTCCTGCAGCATTCAGGATGATCTTACTCTCCGGAAAATCAAAATCAATGGAACCTCTTGTATGTCGACGGCTGCGCAGGATCCCGGAAAGCTCTTTCATCAGGAAAAACATGGGGATCAGAGCTTCATAGCGTTTCTTCGCCACATCGTCGGTATCCTCCAGAATATTTTTCACATCTGTGTAACACATACGCTCATCTACACGGATCACGGTTTCTGCGATCTTATGGGAAATCACCTTTCCTTTTTCATTAACATCCATCAGACAGCTTAAGGTCAGACGGTCCTGTCCCTGGTTCAGAGAACAGATACCGTTGGAAAGCCGCTCCGGGAGCATGGGAATGACACGGTCTGCAAGATAGACGGAAGTTCCGCGCTTCAGTGCCTCTCTGTCAAGGGCACTGCCGCCCTGAACATAGTTGCTCACGTCTGCGATGTGCACACCCAGATGATAGATTCCGTCTTCCTTTGTCAGGGAAATGGCATCATCCAGATCCTTTGCATCCTCACCGTCAATGGTGACTGTAACAAGGTCTCTGAGATCCAGTCTTCCATCCAGATCCGCTTCCTGTACATGGTCCGGCACACGGTCAGCCTGACGAAGTACTTTGTCAGGAAATACACTTGGAATGTTAAAGCTCTTCACAATAGCAAGGATATCTGTTCCAGGTGAGCGTAAGTTTCCCAGTACTTCTGTGATCTTTCCTTCCGGCTTCCGGTTTCTGGAGCCGTAATCTGTGATCTCTGCAACTACCTTGTCTCCGTCCTTTGCTCCCATGGAGTTTTTTCTGGAAATAAAGATATCTTTGGAAAATTTGGGGTTATCACTGATCACAAAGCCATAATCACGGCTGCTCTGGTATGTTCCCACGATCGAAGGCATTCCCCTTTCCAGAACCTTCAGCACAACGCCTTCCTGACGTTTTCCCTCTTTATGTCCGTTCCGTACAAGGATCTGCACCTTATCCTGATGCATGGCGCTTCCCGTGTCATTTTCCGGAATAAAAATATCCTGTTCCTGATCCTCCACTTCCACAAAGCCAAAGCCCTTGTAATGGCCAATAAAAGTTCCCTCCATGAGGGTTCCGTCCTTCTCGGAGAAACGATGTTCCTCATGATTCTTCTCTCTGCGTTCTCTTCCCTTACGGCCACGCTCCGGCTTTTCTGCCTTCAGAGCTTCTTTATTCTTTCGTCTGTCTCTGCGCTTGCCGGAAATCTTGCTGAATCTTCCTTTATTATCCACTTCAGCCTTGCCCTGGGCGCAAAGCTCGTCCAGCACGTCAAAAAGCTCTTTTTTCTCACTCTTATCCAGTTGAAGGAGGGATGCGATCTCACGCAGGCGCATGGGCTTATACAGCGGATCTCCCAGAAGCTCCATTATAAATTTTTTTCTTTTTTCAAAATTTTTCGATCTTTTCACATTTTCTCCTGTTTCATATTTATATTTCATTTTTACCCTGTTATCATTCCGAAGGAAGGTTCACCCGTGCCCCTGTATCAACGCAAAAACACTCCTGCTGATTAACAAAAGAAGTCCCCATCCGAGTTTCTTCTGCATGCTAACGCAGCAAGAGTGTTACCAACTTCCGTTCTGCCCCTGGCAGATCAGATAATGTTCAGTACGACTGACAGTACAAAGAAAATAACTCCCATGATAATGGTACCTCTTACAAGACCACCTTCCATGGAACGGCCCTTATTCTTACCCCAGTAAGTATCAGCTACTCCGGCGATAGAGCCAAGACCCTGCTGCTTGCCCTCCTGCATCAGTACGACAACAGTCAGAGCGATACAATCTATTGCATAAATTACAGTCAGAATAATCTTCAAAATGTTCACGCGGTTACACCTCCTAATCAACTAGAGGTTATTTTACCATAGCTAAACCGGGATTTCAACCATTTTCCGTTTATTTTATGCAGGGCTTTTTCTGAGATTTTTTTGCAAAAGGATCTGTATATCTTCCAAGAGTTCCTAGCTGTTCATGGATCCGCAGAAGCTGATTATATTTGGCATTCCGGTCCGAACGGCAGGGTGCGCCAGTTTTGATCTGTCCTGCCCCACAGGCAACTGCCAGATCTGCGATAAAGGAATCCTCTGTTTCCCCGGACCTGTGAGAGATCACTGCACGATACCCGGCATGCTGAGCCATCTCCACCGCATCCAGAGTTTCCGTGAGAGTTCCGATCTGGTTTACCTTAATAAGGATAGCATTGGCAACATCAAGCCCGATGCCGCAGTGCAGCCGTTTGATATTGGTGACAAACAGATCGTCGCCTACCAGCTGGATCTTTTTTCCCAGGTGTTCCGTCAGATATTTCCAGCCTTCCCAGTCATCCTCCCAGAGACCGTCTTCAATGGAAACAATGGGAAATTTTTCCACCAGTTTTTCATAATACTCTGTCATCTCACCAGCATCCCGGTAGATCTTTTCTCCTTTCATGCGGCTCTCCCCAGGGAAAAAGTACACGCCCTTTTCCTCATCATAAAGTTCGCTGGAGGCTGCATCAATGGCAATGGTGATCTCTTCTCCTGGTTTATATCCTGCTTTTTCTATGGCATGAACGATCAAGGTAAGCACTTCCTCCGAATCTGAAAGATCCGGAGCAAAGCCGCCTTCATCTCCAACCGCTGTGGAGAGTCCTTTTTCCCGGAGAAGAAGCTTTAAGTGCTGGTAGACTTCCACACACATGCGGATACCCTTTTCCAGGCAGTCAGCTCCGGTTGGCATGATCATAAACTCCTGAAGATCTACCGTATTGTCCGCATGCTTTCCCCCGTTTAAAATATTCATCATCGGTACCGGAAGCTGCATGGTATGGCAGCCGCCCAGATACTGATAAAGAGGAAGCCGAAGGGCCCCGGCTGCTGCACGGGCTGCTGCCAGAGATACTGCCAGTGTGGCATTGGCTCCTGCACTGCTTTTGTTCTCCGTTCCGTCGGTTTCGATCAGAAGATGGTCGATCCATGCCTGGTTCAGGGCATTTTCTCCGATAATGGCATCTGCCAGACGTGTATTGATATTTTCCACCGCTTTTTTTACACTCTGGCCCAGATATTCCTCACGGTTTCCATCCCGCAGCTCCACAGCCTCAAATTTACCTGTGGATGCTCCAGACGGCACCATGGCTCTTCCTGTGTATCCGTTGATCCCCACAATTCCTTCACCTACAGTCACTTCCGCTTCCACTGTAGGATTCCCCCTGGAATCAAGGACCTGTCTTGCATGAACTTTTCGAACAGGCAGATAACGTAGCATAAGTTTTTCCCTCCTTGAAAATAATAATACTGTTTATGATCTCCTGCACTTTCTGATTTTCTTCTTATGTTTATGAGGGTAGCTTGTCCGAAAAGGTTTTGGTCTATACCTTTTATCTGGTTCCGATATTATCTGATTTTTTAGTTATTTTATTTTTATTATTTTTCTTTTTGAATTTATTTTTATTTTTTTTCAAATTCAGTATTGACAATATCTATTTTATCTGTTATAGTTTAACCATCAAATAAAACAAACGGAAAACAAAAAACTAAATCAAAAAGGAGCGTGAACCCACCGAAAACATAACTTACTTCCCATAATCTAAGAAAGAGAGGTACAGTCCACCAGAAGATTTAAAGATTTTCCATCATAATTAAAACAAGGAGGTACGGACCACCGAGAACGTAAATTTTAATTCCGTATAAGTTTTAAATCTAAGAAATGAGAGGTATATTCCATTGGATAATGAAAATTAAAAGAGTCATCGGCAGAAGAAATCAATCGCTGATGACTCTTATTTTGACCTCTGTCTCACAGACATGATCTCATGATCTTCTGCTTTCATATCTTCTGCTTCGTGTTCATAAACATATTAATAACTCCACTTTCTCTGAGGTTCCCATGAAACAAAAACACATCTACCGTCTTATTTTTTTCTTTGTCATGGCTTTTGCTCTTGGCAGTCTTGCAGGAAAGATCTATTCTCATTTTACTTCCGACCCACGATCCGATCCGAATTCTGCCAAAAACAGCCAGACCTCTTCTGCTTCTATGACATTCCAAAATGAAAACTGGGGACTCGGTTTTCAGGAAGAAGGCAAACGGCCCACAGGAAATGCTTCTATTGAAGAGTTAAAAAAATACAATGCCTGGTATGCAGCCGATACCGATGAGAAAAAAATATATCTTACCTTTGATGCAGGCTATGACAATGGAAATATGCCTGCCATTCTGAATGCCTTACATAAGCACCAGGTACATGCTACATTTTTTGTTGTGGGAACACTGATCCGTGAAAAACCGGAACTGATCCGTGAGATCGTAGATGCAGGCCATACCATAGGCAACCACACCATGACACACCCGGATATGTCCGGCATCTCCACAAAGGAAGCCTTTCAGAAGCAGCTTGAGGATGTGGAGGTTCTTTATAAGGAAGCCACCGGAAAAGAAATGACAAAATTTTATCGCCCGCCCCAGGGCATCTACAGCGTGGAAAATTTAGAGATGGCAAAAGAGATGGGATACCACACCTTTTTCTGGAGTCTGGCTTATGTGGACTGGTATCAGGATAATCAGCCTTCGAAAGAAGAAGCTTTTGAAAAGCTTCTGGGACGGATTCATCCGGGTGCTATCGTGCTGCTGCACAGCACCTCTTCCACCAATGCTTCCATTCTGGATGAGCTACTGACAAAATGGGAAGAGATGGGATATACCTTTGGAACATTAGAAGAACTTGTGGCATCGGGATCCGCCTGAAAAAAACGCACATGATCCATGCATCCTCAGTGCCATCGACACGGATCTTCCCACTTTTGGATTTTCCAGATAAGCACACAAAAAATCTGCCCCGGAACTATGTTCTCATATGTCCCGGGACAGATTTTTCTGTGCTATTGATTTCAGAAGGTGTTCTTCTTATTTAATTGTCTTATTTACTGGACAGCCTTGAATGCCTCATCAAGATCCTGGATAATATCATCGATATTCTCAGTTCCGATGGAAAGACGGATCGTGTTTGGCTTGATTCCCTGATCAAGAAGCTCTTCCTCTGTGCACTGGCTGTGTGTTGTAGTAGCCGGATGGATAACAAGGGATTTCACATCTGCAACGTTTGCAAGAAGTGAGAACAGTTCAAGGTTATCAATGAAATCCTTTGCCTTCTGCGCATCTCCCTTGATCTCGAATGTAAAGATGGAACCGCCGCCGTTGGGGAAATATTTCTTATAAAGCTCCTGCTGGCTTGGATCTGCGGATACAGACGGATGATGAACCTTCTCTACCTGTGGATGAGCATTCAGATACTGTACAACCTTCAGTGCGTTCTCAACATGACGCTCTACACGGAGTGACAGTGTCTCAAGTCCCTGAAGGAAGATGAAAGAGCTCACCGGAGAAATTGTTGCTCCTGTGTCACGAAGAAGGATCGCACGGATCTTTGTAACAAATGCAGCCGGTCCGCATGCTTTTGTGAAGCTTACGCCATGATAGCTTGGGTTTGGCTCTGTAAGAGATGCAAATTTGCCGGATGCCTCCCAGTCAAACTTACCACTCTCTACGATCACACCACCGATAGTAGTTCCGTGGCCACCGATGAATTTTGTTGCGGAATGAACAACGATATCTGCGCCGTACTCAATCGGTCTTACGAGGTATGGTGTTGCAAATGTATTATCTACAACAAGCGGAATTTTATGTTTGTGAGCGATTTTTGCAAGAGCCTCAATATCTACAACATCAGAATTTGGGTTTCCAAGAGTCTCAATATAAACAGCTTTTGTGTTCTCCTGGATCGCATTCTCCACTTCCTCGAGATTAAATACATCAACAAATGTTGTTGTGATTCCGTATGCCGGAAGCGTATGCTCCAGAAGGTTTGTTGTACCGCCGTAAATATTTTTGGCTGCTACAATGTGATCTCCCTGCTGTGCAAGGTTCTCGATCGTGTATGTGATAGCTGCTGCGCCGGATGCTACTGCAAGTGCTGCGGAACCACCTTCAAGTGCTGCGATTCTCTTCTCGAATACGTCCTCTGTCGGGTTTGTAAGACGTCCGTAAATGTTACCGGCATCTGCAAGTCCGAAGCGCGCTGCTGCATGATCGCAGTTGCGGAATACATAGGAAGAAGTCTGGTAGATCGGTACTGCTCTTGCATCTGTAACCGGATCCGGCTGTTCCTGCCCTACGTGAAGCTGTAATGTTTCAAATTTGAATTTTCTCTGATCTCTTGTAATTTTGCTCATGTGTTTGTCCTCTTTTCTTTTATTCTTATATTCGGTAAAATAGTAATTTCTTATCTTATGATCATCTGCTTATCAGCGACGACAACACATTCGCTTTTCTTCGATAAACACCCTTGTTGACTTCTGTAAAACCTTCATGATTTCCTCCTGATCATCACGTTGCTCACCTTGTTTTGTGTGCTCCGTTTTTTGATGATGCAATCATATCACCCTTTTCCTAGTATGTCAATGGGGTTTATCTGTTTAGGTTCTCACCTTTATTTATGACTGGCTATAGATTTTATTTATAACGCCACCACCTACAACCTCATCTCCGTCATACATCACCACAGCCTGACCTTTTGTGATGGCTCTCTGCGGTTCATCAAATTTCACATGAAGGATACCATCCGGTGTCTGCCATGCAGTGGCAGGCTGCTCTTTGTGACGGTAACGGATCTTGGCAGTCACTCTTTTCGGCTCAGTTAAGCTGTCCACAGAAATCAGATTTACACTGTCTGCCTCAAGTTCACTGCTGAAAAGATCTGCGTTGTCCCCGAGAACTACCGTATTGGTCTTCGGAGAGATTTCACAGACATAAAGACGACTGGCTGCCGGAATGCCAAGACCGCGACGCTGGCCGATCGTGTAATGGATGATTCCCTTATGGCGTCCGATATAGTTTCCCTCTTTATCTACAAAATCACCCTCAGGTGTTTTTTTACCTGTATACTTTTCAATAAATTTCGCATAGTCGCCGTCCGGGACAAAACAGATATCCTGACTGTCATGCTTTCTGGCATTGATAAAGCCATGTTTTTCGGCAATGACACGGACCTGGTCCTTCCGGAGACCTCCAAGTGGAAGCTTTACATGTGCCAGCTGTTCCTGTGTCAGCATATAGAGAACGTATGACTGATCCTTTGTATCGTCCACTGCTTTTTTCAGAAGGTAGCGGTCCCGTTTCTCATCGTACTCCACTCTTGCATAATGTCCGGTTACAATATAATCGTAGCCGATCTCCTGCATACGGTGGAACATTTTATCAAATTTCAAATATCGGTTACAGTCGATACATGGATTGGGTGTGCAGCCGTTTTCGTAGGCCTCCACAAACCTGTCCATAACCTCTGTATGGAAATCTGCGGTAAAATTGAACACGTAGTAAGGCATATCCATCTGATAGGCTACGCTTCTGGCATCCTCAACATCGTCCAGGGAACAGCAGGTCTTTTCCCTGCGGACACCGATATCTTCGTTGTTGTAAAGTTTCATGGTAGCGCCGATGCACTCGTCACCGGATTCCTTTGTCAAAAGAGCTGCCACGGAGCTGTCTACACCGCCGCTCATTGCTATGATCGCTTTTTTCATTTATATCTTAACCTTTCCTGATGATTGATGATTTCTCAGCTTTGCAGCCTGTATTCTCTTACGGTTACTGCAATTTCGCATTTATTATAATATGGCAGTTATTCTTTGTCCACGATTTTTCACCCGGAACCTTTGCTTTGCTTCTTTCCTGCAGACTCTCTTTGGTATATAATAGAAAATATTTTTCAGAAAAGGATGTGACTATATGAAACTTTCCCTGTTTTCCACGCTGCGTGGATATCGGAAGGAATACCTTCCCAAAGATATTTTCTCCGGCATCATCATAGCAGCTGTTTCCATCCCTATTTCTATGGGATATGCCCAGATTTCCGGGATCCCGGCGGTATACGGACTGTACGGTTCTGTTCTGCCGATCCTTTTGTTTGCTCTATTTTCCACTTCAAGACAGTTTATATTCGGAGTTGATGCTGCCCCCGCTGCTATTGTAGGCGGTGCACTGTCTACTCTGAGTATTGCTGCTGAATCGGAAGCTGCCATGGATTATGTTCCTGCCATCGCACTTTTTGCAGGTCTGTGGCTGTTTATCTTCTTTCTGCTCCACGCAGATAAGATCGTGGACTTTATCTCCACACCTGTTATGGGCGGTTTTATCAGCGGTATCGCGGTTACCATCATCCTGATGCAGATCCCGAAACTTATGGGAAGTCCTGCAGGATCCGGAGAACTCCTGGAACTGACAGAGCATATTTTTGCTACCGCCCAAAATATCAGCTGGCTTTCCCTCTTCATGGGGCTTGGTACTCTGGTGCTGATCCGCACATTTAAAAAGCTGGCACCAAAATTCCCCATGGCTATCGTTATTATGGCTCTGGGTGTTCTTTCCACTATTGTTTTTCATGTAGACGAAAAAGGCGTAGTCCTCCTGCAGTCTGTAGAACGTGGGCTTCCCTCCCTGATGATCCCGGATTTCGGAAATGTTGATCTGACCCAGGCGGCAGGCCGCGGTCTTATGGTTGCCGTTGTCATTATGGCAGAAACTCTTCTTGCAGAAAATACTTTTGCGTTCCGCAATGATTATAAGCTGAACGACCGTCAGGAAATCCTGGCCTGTGCCGCCGGAAATATTGCTGCCGCCGCAGTAGGCTGCTGCCCGGTAAACGGCAGTATCTCCCGCACCTCCCTCAATGAACAGTACGGTGGAAAATCTCAGGCGGTTTCCATCACTGCCGGGATTACTATGGCTCTGATTCTTCTTTTCGGCACCGGTTTTATCGGATATCTTCCGGTTCCTGTACTGACAGCCATAGTGATCTCTGCTTTGATGGATGTGGTGGAAACCCATCTGGCTGTACGTCTTTTCAAAGTAAGCCGTACAGAATTCTACATCTTCATGGCTGCCGGTTTCAGTGTACTCTGTCTCGGAACCATTTATGGGGTTATCATTGGTATCCTGCTCTCTTTCGTAGCTGTGATTCTGAAGGCCACCAACCCGCCGCGCTCCTTCCGTGGTATGATCCCTGGAAGAGATGCTTATTTTGATCTGTCCAAAAACCGTTTCGCCTACCCTATTAAGGGCGTTGTGATCTACCGTTTCAGTGAAAACCTTTTTTTTGCAAATATAAAGATTTTTCAGGAAGATATTGAGAACAGCATCCAAAAAGACACCAGGGTTGTGATCGTAGATGCCAGTGCTATCAACAGCATTGATGTCACAGCAGCAGACCGCCTGGATGCCATCTCCGCAAGCTTGAAAAAACGTGGGATCCGTTTTTACCTCACAGAGCATTCCACCCAGATCAATGACCAGCTGCGTCAGTTCGGCATCGGTCATATGATCAAGGATGGTATGGTCCGCCGTACCATTCTTGCTGCTCTGCATGACGCAGGGATCGAAGCTCCTTATGAACTGGATGTTCCAAAGGAAGACGAGACAAAGCTTCTGCGCCGCAGTATCGCTTTTCTTCCGGCAGAGGAAGAAAATACCCTGGAAGAGTTCGCCTGGGCTTTTGGTGACGATGCAGTAAAAGAGATCGAAGAATCTGTCCATCACATTATTGAACAGCTGCACCAGATCCCGGATATCCAACGTCTCTCCGAAGAAGGTCTGGAAGAGCTTCTGGATAACTGGCATGGATTGGGTGTTCTGGATGAGGATGAACTGCTTCGAAGAATTGAATTACATATGGATGAGCTGCCTGAAGAATTAACTTCCGACCGGAAACTGATCCTTCAGCTTCTGGAAAAGCGCCGTGGCAAGCTGAAAGAAAAAATCCTTGCCGAGCATCCGGAAGTCCTGGAACGACTGGAACAGCGCCGGAAAAAGCTGGAAGAACGGCTGGAAAAGCAGAATCCGGAAGCTGTTCAGAAATGGAAGCACTGGAAGGAAGAGCATCTCAAAGACTGATTTCTGCATACCTCCCCTTTCCAGGTCCATGATCAGATCACAGGATTTCCTGCATATTTCTCACAGATATTAATAAAATCCTGCATCACGGCAGAAGGCCTGCGATCCTTTTTCCAGGCAAGAAGGATCCTGGTCTTCAACTTCTCTTCTTCAATGATCCGGATCGGAAGATCTGTACAGAGATCTTCCATGGATCTTGGAAAAACTGCGGTTGCAAGACCTTCCTGCACCCAGAGCATGGCGTCTCTGGGATCATCGCAGACACAGAAAATATCCGGCTGGAGATTTTTTTCTCCAAAGGCTTTCATCAGAAATTCTTCGTACCGGCGGTAAATAATGAGAGGGCATCCGGTCAGCTCTTTAAGGCTGATGCCCTCTTTTTTTGTCTCATTTTCCGGGATCTCCGGAGGAAGGACCGCGATCATGGGTTCCTCATCCAGCTCCAGATAATTTAAACCTTCCAGCTTGATAGGTGTACGCACTACCGAAACATCAATGATCCCATCCATCAGATAATTCAGAAGTGTAAAGGTGATCGCATCCCTTACCTCAAAGTTTACATCACAATTTTCCCTGGAAAATCTGGAAATATAAGGCATAATGGTAGTCACTGTGGTTGGCGTGATCCCGATACGTAAAACCTGTTTTTTCCCTGCTTTGGATACTTCCAGCTCTGTAGACCGAACGTAGCTCAAAATGTTCTCTGTCCTGTCATAAAGAAGCTTTCCGGCTTCTGTCAGTGTCACGCCTGCCCTGGTCCGCTCAAAAAGCTTCACCTTCAGCTCTGCTTCCAGCTGCTTGATCTGATAGCTCAGCGGCGGCTGGGACATGTTCAGTCTCCTTGCGGCTTCATTGATGCTTCCTGTTGCTGCGATCTCATGAAAATATTCCAGCTGTCTGATTTCCATATCCTTCTCCTTTTAATTGCATATAATAATTTCTGTAATTTCCGCATTCCGTTCCCGGATGATCCGCATCAAACACTCTCTGTCTTTGTGTCAAGCGGATATTCGCAATCTATATTCTTCTGTACTGCATACTAATGATTTTTTCATTTTTGCAGATACTATGATCATCTTCCCATAAACTCACGTTTTCTTCAATATAATTTTTATATTATAATACATTAAAAACAATATTATACGTATCATCCCGGAGGGAGTATAATAACAGAGGTTTATTGTAATAAAAAGGAAATGGAGGAAAGAAAAAGAAATGCGAACACTCGCAAAATATCTTCGAAACTACAAAAAAGAAAGCATTCTGGCTCCTTTTTTCAAGTTTCTGGAAGTTGTGTTTGACCTGCTGGTGCCTATCGTCATTGCCCAGATCATTGATGTGGGTATTGCCCATAACGATCACGGCTACATCGTACAGAAATTCTTTATCCTGATATTGATGGCTGCCGCAGGACTGGCAGTCAGCATTACCGCCCAGTTTTTTGCGGCAAAAGCCAGTGTAGGTTTTGCCACAGAAGTACGCCAGGCAGTCTTTGACCACATCCAGAAGCTTTCCTATACGGAACTGGATACCCTTGGAACCGATACCCTGATCACCCGTCTGACCGACGACGTAAACCAGGTACAGAACGGTGTAAACATGGGCCTTCGTCTTCTTCTTCGAAGCCCGTTTATTGTTTTCGGTGCCATGGTGATGGCCTTTACCATCAACGTGCGCTGTGCACTGATCTTCGTAGTTGCCATCCCGGTACTGTTCCTGGTTGTCTTTGTGATCATGTTCTTAAGTATCCCTCTTTTTAAAAAAGTACAGGGGCGCCTGGATACTGTCACACGCCTTACCAGAGAAAACCTGACCGGTGTCCGTGTGATCCGTGCATTCTGCCGGGAAGATCACGCAGTTGCAGAGTTTGACGAAAGCAACCTTGCTCTCACAAAACTGAATGAATTTGTGGGAAAAATCTCCGCACTTTTAAATCCGGCCACCTATGTACTGATCAATATCGCAACCGTAATCCTGATTCAGACTGCAGGTGTACAGATCAATCTGGGAAACATGCAGCAGGGTGAAGTCGTTGCCCTTTACAACTACATGGCACAGATGATCGTGGAGCTAATCAAACTTGCTTCCCTGATCATTACCCTGAACAAATCCATGGCCTGTGCAGACCGTGTTGCCGGAATCCTGAAAGTAGATTCCACCATGGCCTACCCGGAGAAAACTTCCGCACTGGTAGCTGCAAAGAACGACTGTGCCGTTGATTTTGACCATGTGACCTTCTCCTATGCAGGAACCGGCGCGCCCAGCCTTTCGGACATTACTTTTTCCGCAAAAAAAGGCTCTACCATCGGAATCATCGGCGGTACCGGAAGCGGTAAATCCACCCTTGTGGATCTGATCGCACGTTTCTATGACGCAAGTTCCGGAACCGTTACCCTGGACGGCCAGAATGTACAGACCTATTCTCAGAATGAGCTCCGGAAAAAAATCGGCGTGGTTCCTCAGAAGGCAGCACTTTTTCAGGGAACCATCCGCGAGAACTTAAGCTGGGGACGGGAAGACGCCACAGATGAGGAAATGTGGGAGGCTCTTACCACTGCCCAGGCCCGTGAGATCGTGGAGAAAAAAGATGGCCAGCTGGATTTTAAGCTGGAACAGAACGGCCGGAACCTTTCCGGTGGCCAGCGCCAGAGACTTACCATTGCCCGCGCCCTTGTGAAAAAGCCGGAGATCCTGATCCTGGACGACAGTGCCAGTGCTCTTGACTTTGCCACAGATGCGGCACTTCGGAAATCCCTCCACCAGCTTGGCGGAAACACCACCACCTTCCTGGTATCCCAGAGAGCAGCCAGCATCCGTCAGGCCGATCTGATCCTGGTACTGGACGATGGCCAGCTCGCCGGAAAAGGGACCCACCAGGAGCTGGTTTCCACCTGTGAAACTTACCGTGAGATCTTTTTCTCACAGTTCCCGGAAGAACGGATCAAATATGAAAAAGCAACGGGAAAGGAGGTCCTGGCATGAGTAAAACAGGCAAAAAATCCCAGAACAAAAACAGCATGGCAACCTTCTTCAAGGTGCTCCGCTTTATCGGAAAATACCGTTTTCTTCTTGTATTAAGTGTGATCCTTGCCGCAGTTACCGTAATTTTACAGCTGTATGTTCCCGTACTTTTCGGCTATGCCATTGATGAAGTGGTTGCTGCCCATGAGGTTGATTTTTCCAGAATGGGATTCTATCTTTCCCGTATCCTGGTCATGATCATACTTTCCGGCATTGCCACCTGGATCATGAGCATTATCAACAACCGGATGACCTACCGCACAGTACAGGATATCCGTGCGAAATCCATCCGCCATATCCAAAAGCTTCCTCTGTCTTACCTGGACGGACACAGCACCGGTGATATCATCAGCCGTGTCATTGCGGATACGGATATTCTTTCCGATGGTATGCTTCTTGGATTTACACAGCTGTTTTCCGGTATCATCACCATCATCGGAACTCTGATCTTCATGTTTTCCAAAAACGTGTGGATCACACTGATGGTCATTGTCCTGACACCGGTGAGCTTTTTTGTGGCAAAATTCATCTCCTCCCATTCCTTCCAGATGTTCCGTGCACAGAGCGATGCCCGTGGACGTCAGACTGCACTGATCGAGGAAATGATAGGAAACCAGAAAGTGGTTCAGGCATTTGGCTATGAGAACCGTTCTTCGGAGCGTTTCGCTTCGATCAACGAGGAGCTTCGAAATGCCAGCCAGAAAGCTGTTTTTTACAGCAGTCTCACCAACCCGTCCACACGATGTGTCAACAACATCATCTATGCAGGTGTAGCTCTTGTAGGTGCATTCCTGATCCCGGGCGGTCATCTGACGGTAGGTGGGCTTTCCGTCCTGTTGGCCTATGCTAACCAGTACATGAAACCATTTAATGATATCAGCTCCGTGATTACAGAGCTTCAGAACGCTCTGGCCTGCGCTACCAGGATCTTTGACCTTCTGGAAGAAAAACCGGAAAGCCCGGACCTGTCCGGAACTCTTGATGATGTAAAAGGTGCCGTAGATATCCAGAATGTTTCTTTCCGCTACGAAGAGGACAAACCTCTCATTGAAGGATTTAACCTTCACACAGAGCCTGGCCGACGAATCGCCATCGTAGGTCCTACCGGCTGTGGTAAGACAACTTTTATCAACCTGCTAATGCGTTTCTACGACGTCACCGGCGGAAGTATCTCCGTAGACGGAAAACCGATCACCGAAGTTTCCAGACATGCCCTCCGCGGAAGCTATGGCATGGTTCTCCAGGATACCTGGATCAAACATGGAACTGTCCGCGACAACATCTGTATCGGAAAACCGGATGCTTCTGATGAGGAAGTGATCCAGGCAGCAAAAATGTCCCACAGCTGGGAATTTATCCGCCGTCTTCCAAATGGCCTGGATACCATTCTCTATGAAGACAGCTTAAGCCAGGGACAGAAACAGCTTCTCTGTATCACCCGTGTCATGCTGTGCCTGCCACCAATGCTGATCCTTGACGAGGCAACCTCCAGCATTGATACACGAACCGAAATGCTGATCCAGGAAGCTTTCGACCGGATGATGCAGGGCAGAACAAGCTTCATCGTTGCCCACCGTCTCTCTACCATCCGTAATGCGGATGAGATCCTTGTCATGAAAGACGGAAGCATCATTGAGCAGGGAAATCATGAGGAACTTATGGCAAAAGGCGGATTCTATCAGAATCTTTATAACAGCCAGTTTGTGAAAGTTTCTGAATAAAATATCAAATTTATAAAATTCAAAAATCTCCGGATCACAGTTTTTCTGTGCCGGAGATTTTTTTATACCATTTTGTTCTATTTATATTTTGACCGGAGAAGCCACTTCTGATCGATCACTTTCAATTCTTCTCCAAACCGGATATGAAGCCTTACTGAGCCTGGAAGCTGCTCCACATGTTCAATGTTTCCGGTTCCGAATTTCGGATGGCTCACATCTTCTCCGATCTCGTAGCGCACAATGCTGTTCCGGGTATTTTCATGCTGCTGCTTTCTCCGGTAAGTATCCCGTACTGTTACTGTCCGGTCATGGATTGGGCTTCGGAGCTTTTTCTCGTAGTCGTGTTTCATCAGGGCTTCCCCTGCCTTATAATATGGCGTTGGCGCCGCGCCGGTCAGGGAGCAGCAGTATTTCCAGGCACTTCCGTGAGTTCCGTGCTGCCACTGATACTCTTGGGGAATGTGAACATTATGCTGCATATAATGGGCATATTCATGTTTGTAAAGGTCCAGCCTGTCCTCTTTTTTCAGAGGATTTTTTACCGCGTAGCCGATAAACAGCAGGGAAAAATGAAAATGCTCTTTTTCGTGGTAACTGCCTCTTGTATAGGATCCCAGAAGATCTGTCTCCATACCAAAGGTAATGGGAATCTTCGCTCCATTGAGATGAAATTTTTTATCAAATTCCGCATAAAGGCTGCGGATCTGGGCTGTAAGTATGGGAATTTCTTTTTGCAGAGCCTGTGCAAGTGTCTGGTCGATCATTATTTACAACTCCTAATCTCCATATTTATACAATATTACTACAGAATAACAGACATTCTCTGGATTATCTGTTGTAGATAAATGAACGCCTGCCTATGTTTAAAAATACAAACTCTAGTAATATAGCACTTTCTCCCGGAATTGTAAACATCTCCTGAACACCATTTTGCCGGCAGTCGTTAAGAACTGCCGGCAATACCCCTTATTTTATCTCAGGCATAAATCTGCCTTACGCCAGTTTCCAGCTGGCTGCCTCTTCTCTTGCATGAATAAAATCTGCATAAAGGCCGCTCTGGGCGGAAAGTTCCTCGTGGGTTCCTCTCTGGGTGATCTTTCCTCCGTTTAATACCAGGATCTGGTCCGCATTTCGGACTGTTTTCAGTCTGTGGGCGATCATGATAATGGTCTTGTTATGAATCAGCACATCGATTGCCTTCTGCAGCTCCGCCCCATTTTCCGGGTCCACACTTGCAGTTGCCTCATCCAGGATAATGATCGGCGCATCTTTCAGCATGGCTCTTGCAATGGAAATCCGCTGTTTTTCGCCACCGGAAAGAGTTCCACCACCTTCTCCGAGAACCGTATCGTAACCCTCCGGAAGGGACATGATAAAATCATGGCAGCAGGCAGCTTTTGCAGCTTCTACCACTTCCTCATGGGTGGCATCCTGTTTTCCGAAGCGGATGTTATTTTCGATGGTGTCATTAAAAAGATATACATCCTGGAATACCATGGAAATATTTTTCATCAGGCTGTCCAGCTTGTATTCCTTTACATTGTGGCAGCCTACCAGAATCTCTCCGCCCTGTACATCCCAGAATCTGGCAATCAGATTGCAGAGCGTAGTTTTTCCGCCGCCGGAAGGTCCTACTACCGCAGTGGTGCTTCCTGCCGGGATCTGGATGGAAACGCCATCCAGGATCTTACGGTCACCATAAGAGAAACTTACGTTTTTAAATTCCACAGATGCATCTTCCGGACGGATCTCACTGCCGTCGGTATCCATCGTCGGTGTGTCATCAATAGAATTTGCTTTTCGCATGGATTCCCCAAGCATCTGCAGATTGTCGGACATATTTCCTGCATTTTCCAGCTCCTGATATACCATAAAGGAAGCGATCAGCATCAGGATACATCTGGAAAGATCCAGGCTTCCACTGTAATAAAATACAAGACTTGCCACTGCCAGCGCCGCGCCAAATACCTTTGCAGTTACCTGTCGGATACCGATCCACGGTGTCACAGATCTTGTCAGAGCCAGCGCTTTTTTGCAGCTGTCATCCACTGCCCTGGCTGCTGCCTGATCGTTATCTTTTTCCAGACCATAGGATTTTACCACGCTCATGCCCTGCACATATTCCAGAACAGATTTTACCAGTCCTTCCTGCGCCTGCTGTCTTCCAGGGCCTGTTTTTGCGGTTGCTGCCGTGGAGCATTCTGTTACTGCAAGGTAAACCAGAATACCAATAATAGCGATCACTCCAAGACGCACATCGATCACAAACAGCGCCAGACAGAAAGCCAGAGTATTTAAAAATCCTCCGATCACAATGACCAGACATCTGGACGCATTGTTTTCCACATCCGAAAGTGTAGTAGTAACAACTGCTGTGATATTTCCGAGGCTGTTGTCATTAAAAAATCCCATTGGGATATAGCGCAGACGGTCTCCGATATGGACTCTTTTCTCTGCTGCCATAAAATATCCGGTTTCTGTCTCCGCATTGGTCGCATAGTAAAAGCAGGCCTGCCTTCCCAGCATGGAGATCAGCATTACTGCAAATACCGGAAGAATATGTGCTTCTTTCCCACCTACGATGATATCCAGCGTCATCATCAGCGCCAGAAACTGCAGTGCTCCAAAGACCGCTCCGATAAAGGAAACGATCATGGCTTTTGTAAAAAGTTTTTTCTTTTTGCCTGAAAAGGCGATGATTTCTTTTAATATCCGGATCATTTCTCTTTCCCCCTTATGCCACGTCGCGGACACCCAGATAGGAATTCCACATCTTGCTGTACAGCGGGCAGTTTTCTTTCAACTGCTCATGGGTTCCCTGTGCCTCAATATGACCATCCTGAACCACTACAATGTTGTCCGCATCGGTGATGGTTCCCAGACGGTGCGCGATCACGATCAGTGTCTTACCTTTTGTCAGTGCGGAGATGGCCTTCTGGATCATGGCCTCATTTTCCGGGTCAATGCTTGCGGTGGCCTCATCCAGGATCACGATCTTCGCATTTTTCAGCATAGCTCTCGCAATAGAGATACGCTGCTTCTCTCCTCCGGAAAGATGTCCGCCGCCTTCACCGCAGATGGTATCATATCCTTTATCCAGCTTCCGGATAAAACCGTCGCATCCGGCAGCTTTTGCCACTGCCTCCACTTCTGCATCTGTGGCATTTAATTTTCCCATACGGATATTGTCGCGGATGGTACGGTCAAACAGGTAATTATCCTGGGAAACATAGGCGATCTCCTGATTCAGCTGATCCAGAGGAATCTCTTTGATATCTTTTCCCCCAAGGGTAATGTTTCCTTCGGTTACATTCCAGAAACCTGCGATCAGTTTTGCAATGGTGGATTTTCCGGAACCGGATGGTCCGACCAGTGCGGTAACTGTTCCCGGGTTGATGGTAAGGTTTACGCCTTTCAGCACTTTTTCATCCTGGTTACCATAGCTGAAGGATACCTGTTTCAGACAGATCTTCTCATCAGAAAGAGAAGTTTTTCCCTCCGGACGGTTCAGTTCCGGGCTGTCCAGGATACCGTTGATTTCTTTTACGTTGGCACCCACAATGGCAAGCTCATCCACAAAGGACAAAGCCGCCAGAAACGGGCCCGCAAATCCCATGGAAAGGACAATAATGGTGAAAAAATCCGAAGCGGAAAGGCTGTCGTGAGACCACAGAAGAAGTCCTACAGGCAGCACGGTGATCAGGACGGACGGCGTCCAGGTCTGCATGGTGGACATATATTTCTGGTTGTCATGCATCCAGTCCACATAGTACTGTGCGTTCTCTTCCACTGCTCCGGAATATTTTTTATAAGATCCGGCGGACTGGCTGAAAGCCTTTACTACCTGGATCCCGCCTACATACTCGATGATGGCATTTGCCATACGTTTTCCTACTGCAACTGCGCCTTCCCAGCGGACTGCATAGGTTTTTCCGCTCTGGCTCATGATGGCCATACCGATCACAGTTGTGACAAGGGAAGCAAATCCCATTCTCCAGTCCAGTGCAAAAATATATACTGCAATGGCAACCGGTACCAGAAGGTTGGCTGTCATCTCCGGGATCAGATGGGCCAGCGTGGGCTCCATCCCTTCCACACGGTCTACGATGGTTGTTTTATACTGTCCGGATGGAGTATCCAGAATGGTTCCCATTGGCACTCTGGAAAGCTTGGCCAGCATTTTTTTACGGATATCCCGCAGAGTATAGTAGGTTGCTGTATGGGACATGGACGTGGACCATGCAGAACCCACAGACTTCACCAGATAACCGATCAGAAGAAGACCGCACCATGGCAGGCACTGGCTGAAATCTCCATTTTCCAGAAGAATGCGTATCATCGCCGCAATACTGAAATACGCAGCCATGGTTCCTGCCACACCAAGTACAGCCAGAACTACTGAACCATAAAATTTACTGTGATATTTTTCTGCCCATCCCCATACGACGGATATTGGAGATGGTTCTTTCTTTTTTTCCATATGTATCAACTCCTTTTTGCAGATATCAGATAATTAAACTGACTTCCACTACACTCTTCTGCTTTGTCACGATCCGCTGATTCCCAGTAACCGGAACCATCCGGCAGAATAAAATTCCCGCAGGCTGTTCATATAGGAAATGGCTTTTTCCCTGGGCATATCGTGACGTACCGTTTCAAACATGCCGTTAAACATGCTGCTCGCCACCATATGGATCAGATTCTCATCCAGTTCTTCCGGCTGATAACCCGCCTCTTTCATTTTTTCCATAAGGACAATGCTGGAATTAACCTCGATCTCTGTGAGTACGTCCAGATAATGTTCATAACGGGTTCCTGCAGAACAGCATACGATCAGTTTAAATGCATCAAAATGATCATAAATATATTCCACCATCCAGGAATGACCTTCATCAGACACCTCCGGAAGTGTCTGCACCTGGTCCTTCACCGGCTGATCTGCAAAGTTTCTCTGGATCGCCCGGTATCTCTCTTCCAGCACTCTGGCCGGTTCTTCCACCAGTACATCAAACAGAGATTCCTTGTCTGTATAATAGCGGTACAGTGCTCCTGTGGTCACAGACAGTCTGGATGCGATCCCACGCATGGAAGCTCCCTGAAATCCTTTTTCCAGAAATTCCTGCTTTCCTGCTTCCAGAAGATCTGCTGCCAGTTTCTCATTTACAGGTCTCATATGATTGTCTCCTTTATTCAATAACGCCGTTATTTAATAACAATGTTATTTTAAGATAACTTTCTTTGTTTGTCAATTGGTTAAGTTAAATAAAACTATCTTTTTTCAAAAATTTCCAGATTTACGAATGGCATGCAAAAAGCAGCTGCTCTCTGCACAGAAATCAATTCTGTACAAAAAACAACTGCTTCATAAATTTACTATATCTTTCTGTTCCATCATTAGCGTAGCATAATTCTCTACGCATCCGAAACCTAATGTCACTGTTGTATTTAACATCTGGCTTTTTTTACAGACTTTTCGTCAAGCGGATATTCGCAATCCGCTTCGCTACGTAGCTCTACACCAAATAACTGCTCCGCAGTTTATCAGGAGGAGCTTGCACTCCTCCTGATACAAGCAAGTCCCCACCCACTGCTTATTGCTTTTCGCAATTGAAGCAGGGGACTTACTTGATTTGGTTAAACATCCAGCTCTTTTCTTACATCCGGGAACATTTCCACACATCGTTTCAGGATTCCCTGCATGTAAGCAATGGCAATTCCATAATTGGTAATGGGGATTTCCTGGTCCAGCGCACATTTCTGACGGTAGCGCATTTCCCGCTCATTGAGCATACATCCACCACAGTGCACGATCAAGTTGTACTTCGTCACATCTTCCGGGAAATCTCTTCCTGAAGAATACTCAAATTCCAGATCTTTCCCCGTATAATTTCGGATCCAGCGTGGAAGCTTGACTGTTCCGATATCATCACACTGTCTATGATGGGTGCATCCCTCAGAGATCAGGATCTTATCTCCGTCTTTCAGTCGGTCAATGGCTGCTGCACCGGCTGCCGCTGTTTTCAGATTTCCTTTAAATCTGGCAAACAGAATTGAAAATGAAGTGAGCCAGATATCCTTCGGTGTTTCTTTGCTGACCTTTGCAAAAACCTGGCTGTCTGTGATCACAATTTTGGGGCTCTTGCCCAGGGTTTTCAGTGTATTGGAAAGCTCGTTTTCTTTGATGACAATGGCTGCTGCTCCAGCCTCCAGCACATCCCGGATTGTCTGCTGCTGTGGAAGGATCAGGCGGCCTTTTGGTGCGGCTTTATCGATCGGTACTACAAGAACCGCAAAGTCTGACGGCTCCAGGAGATCTCCTACCAGACGTAATTTCAGATCATCGGTTACTGCAAGAGATGCGATCTTTTCTTTCAGTTCATAGATGTTCTGACCTGTTGCCGCACTGGCGTAAATGAAGGGTTCCTGATTCCGATCCGGAGAATCCGCATTTATTTTCTGATTTTCCGAAAGAAGGTCGGATTTATTGTATACAACCAGGTACGGAATTTCCTTTTCTTTAAAAATGTGGATCAGCTCCTCATCCACATTGGTTTTTCCAAGGGTAGCATCCACAACAAGAACTGCCACATCCACACGGTTCAGTACCTGTTTTGCCTTTCGGACTCGAAGTTCTCCAAGATGTCCTTCATCATCAATACCCGGCGTATCAATAATTACAACCGGTCCCATTGGAAGCAGCTCCATGGCCTTGCTCACCGGATCCGTGGTAGTTCCTTTAACATCGGAAACCACAGCAAGTTCCTGACCTGTCACTTTATTTACAATACTGGATTTTCCTGCATTTCTTCTGCCAAAAAAACCGATATGTACACGGTCTGCTGACGGTGTTTCATTCATTCCCATAATTTTTCCTCTTTTCTTTCAGCATCAGACAGGTCCTCATCCATTCCTGTTCTCATCCACCTGTTTCATATTTCATAAGATCATTCGACCTTTGCTCCCGGCATTATCTGTTGATGTGCAAAAGCTTACGCCTCTGTTCCTGCCCTCTGCTTATTGCTTTTCGCAATTGAAGCAGGGGACTTACTTGATTTGGTTAAACGATCTCAGAATAATCAATTTTTCTGTCTTTAAAATAATATTCTTTATCCCGCTCATTCATTTCTCTCAGCACCCTGCATGGATTACCGACTGCAACCACATTGGAAGGCAGATCCTTCGTTACTATACTTCCGGCCCCAACTACAACATTATCACCAATAGTAACTCCCGGTAACACAACAACTCCAGATCCCAGCCAGCAGTTCTTACCGATATGAACTTCCATATTATACTGATATCCTTTTTCACGAAGCTCCGGTAAGATCGGGTGCCCCGCAGTTGCGATGGTCACATTTGGACCGATCATGGTATAATCGCCAACATAAATATGACCGTCATCTACCAGTGTCAGGTTAAAGTTGGCATAGACATTTTTTCCAAAATGGACATATGCACCTGCCATATTGGCGTGAAGCGGTGGCTCGATATAACAATCTTCAACAATCTCCGCAAACATCTCTTTCAGCATTTCTTTTCTTTTATCCAGCTATGTAGGGCGTGTCATATTGAAATCATAAAGCCTGTCCAGTTTCCTGATCTGATCCTGAAAGATTTCATCGTCATTAGGGAGATATAATTCTCCTGTATGCATTTTTTCTCTCATTGGGCGCATGGCAGCTCCTCCTTTTTGTATGTTTTTTACAAAAAATAATATATGGATTATGTTATCATATCGTATATTTACATACAAGCATGAAATTTCTGAATAATCCGAAGTTTTTTCGTGAATCTGTTATGTTCATATATGATCTGTAGCTTCATCTGCTGTTTCTTTTATAACAAAAAGTAATGATCAGGACGGGATTTTCCAGGCATGTCAAGCGGATATTCGCAATCCGCTTCGCTACGTGGCTCTACACCAAATAACTGCTCCGCAGTTTATCAGGAGGAGCTTGCACTCCTCCTGATACAAGCAAGTCCCCACCCACTGCTTATTGCTTTTCGCAATTGAAGCAGGGGACTTACTTGATTTGGTTAAAGAGTTTGGAATATTATAAAAAAAGTCTCTTCCAGAAGGCAGGTTTTTCAATCCTTTCTTCTTAAAGAGACTTTTTTGTTTCCATAAATATTATTTATTTCAATGCAGCTCCAGCTTTAAAAGCATCGCCCACCTTTTCGCCAAGACGGATATATGCGTTGTTAAACGGATCAAACGTGATCGGTGCAGCTTTTGCTACATCTACATTTCCGTTTTTGTCCAGAACACGTTCGTCCACGCTGACATTTACGATCTCACCAACCAGACGGCAGGTTTCTTTGTCGTAGCTTTTCAGTTTACATTCTACACAGATGGGAAGCTCTTTGATGATGGGGGCATCTACTTTTTCGGACTTTTCTGCTGTAAATCCGGCTTTTGCAAATTTATCCGGCTCTTTGTTTCCGGAAACAATTCCCACATAATCGCAGGCTGTCATATGATCCACATCCGCCATGCTTACTGTGAAAGCGCCTTTTTTCAGAATATTTTCGGTTGTTTTGTGACTCTCACTGACACAGATGGAAATTTCCTTATCATCACTGATTCCGCCCCAGGCAGCATTCATAACGTCCGGTTTGCCATCCTCGCCATATGTGGCGATCATTAATACTGGCTGTGGATAGGTATAAGGTTTTGCACCAAAATCTTTTCTCATGACTGTTTCTCTCCTTTATATTCGTTATTGTTGTTATTTTTTATGAATTCCCGCACAAGCTGCAGGCCTCCTAATGGAACACAGAATTTATCTCTGTGCTGTCTGCACTGCTGATACGTTTCTTCCAGATCAAACCACTGTACCTCTTCTACTTCTTCTTTCTGAAGTGTAAGACGATCGATCTCTACCGGATGATCGTAGATATAAACAAAGGCAATCTCTTCATCCCGGAACATTTTTCCATGAAATTCTTTGGCAAAAGATATCGGGAATTTTCCTGCAAACTGCAGATCTTCTGGCACTGCATGTATCCCCAGTTCTTCCTTTAGTTCCCGCAATGCTGATTCCAACGGTTCATCCCCTGCCTGTATGTGGCCTGCAGATGAAGTATCAAATTTTCCTGGAAAAGAATCCTTGTTTCTGGATCTTTTTTGAAGAAGGATCTCTGTTCTTCCATTTTTCCGGCGGATGATCCAGATATGCGCAGTGCGATGGCGGATTCCCTCTGCATGGGCAATGCTCCGTTCTACGGTCTTTCCGGTGGGATTTCCGTTTTCATCTATGATATCAAATATTTCCATTCTTATCTGTCTGCTTCTTTCTCTTATAATTATTCTTAAGTGAATCAGATGATTTTTTATCTGATTACCAAAATGTCTGAGAACTGACAAAATTTACTATAGTACTATAAATGAGCAAATTTGAAAAATTGCACAAAACTACACTGCGAATTTCATAAATGAATCAAAATCATTGCTTTCCTTTGCGCATTGAAAAAGATAACGATACTTTTCCAGCTGAATGGTATCACAGATTTCGTGATATCCAGTTTCAAACGAACAGAACCTACCAGTACCCACTGCACACATGAAATGTGCCAGTGACATAAGTAGCCAGTACCTTTTGATTCCCTGTGCAGAGCGTATCTGATAGCTGTCCAGTGCCAGTTTATCCTTACACTGGCGGAAAAATACTTCAATCGGCCATCGACACACATACCAGGAAAGAATCTCCTGTGTAGACAGGGCTGCGTTTGTACTGATGAAAGCACGCAATGCTTTGGGATTACCAAATGCTTTTTCCGGATAACTCAAAAGAACTACCGCATTTTCTATGCCGTTGAGGTTTCCCTCGTACCGGTACACATAATAGTTTCGTTTTTTGACTGTCACAAGGTCAAATTCACGATGTGTAACAGACAATTCGGCGGCCAGTTCACGAAGTTTCTTTTTCATTCCCGATGGATACAGCAAACGGTTTGTTTTCAAAGCACCGATGGTATGGAACCCTCTCTGTGCAAAGGTATTGATTATCTTTTCAGAAACATACCAGCAGTCGCAAAGAAAATAGGACATTACCGGTGGAACAGGCAGCTCCTTTGCAATGCTTTGTACAATGTCAATCTTGGAAATTGACTTATTGTACATTACAAAAGCATAGTTCAGAACAATGCCATTGCAGGAAAGCATAACAGCAACTGCCTGATGCCCGTAATCCGGTTTTCCCTTTAAATGGGATTGGTGAAAATACGCATCTTCAATCGGATGTAAAGCCTGTGACGAAGGCTTTGTCTTTGAAGCAATCGTATCGTCCACAATACAGAGAACAGGTTTTCCGGTGCGTGCTGCTTCTGAATAAATAATCTCAATGACAGAGCATTTTAACGTATCTGAAAGTAAGGAATCATCCCATTTTCCGGAATTGAGGAAATGGGCAATCGTAGTTCTGTGGCAGGAACTGTTTTTAGCAAAGTCCGTGGTTTTTCCATGATATCCTGAAATGAAAATACTGATTAGGATACTCATAAGATGGTTTATTACTCGGTTCGAATAAAATTTGCATAAGTTTAATTTTTTAAACTGGTTGTATATGAATGAGGAATGATGTATAGTATTTGCGAGAGACACCTTCTTTCGTAAATGTTGCAAATGTTTGTTTTGGCACTTTCATTATACAACACATGGAATCGAGGTGTCTTTCTTTTATGCAAAATCACGAACTTGCTCATTTATAGCAATAGTAAATAATAAATTGGTAAGACATATTACATTATTCCATTATTGAGAATGTTTTCCACTTCCTCCATCTGACCCAGAATCATTTTCTGGCGGTCGTCAAAAAGAAGACCTTTATTATGCCTGTAATACTGGTCGGAACCGTTCTCCCGAATGAACCAGAGACTATAGTAGTTGGCATTCAGTTCCGTGATAAATGCCACCATTTCCTGACTGTCCCCAAAGGCAGCTTCCATAAAGTCGAAAACGTTCTGAAGAGTAAAGGATATTTCGTCGGTTCGGTTTTCGTAGGCTTCGGTTTCGGATTCAAAGAGGGCTTTCACAAACTCATAGTTCCTGTTTGACGATAAAACTTCCGATTCTGCTGCAGCACTTCTGCCTCCTGCCGGCTCTGAACCTGATCCGGTTTTATCTGATCCGGTTGATTCCGAAGCTGATTTCAATCCGGACGCATTTTCAAAGAATGACACAACACGTTTCTGTATACGCTCCTGCTGTTTTGTAAGAAGCTCACTCTTTTTGTCCTTTTCAAGATCCGCCTCTGCTTTTTCCATGAGATTTTTTGCTGTGAGGATGTCCTGATCTTCTCTGAAGTACACCATATAATCATACAGTTTCGTGAGATAGGCATCGGTAAGATAGCATTCTGTAAAAAGCTCGCTGAGCTTTCCATTGAGAAGGCTTACAATGCTCAGATGCTCATCCAGAGAGGCCGTGCGGATCTTACCCAGGGTAATGGAATCCCACTTTCCTTTCAGGATGTCCTCCACTTTATAATCCGTTCTGTACTTATAATAAAGAGCCAGATAGCTGGCGAAATCCTTCGCGATCATCCTGTGCTGGATGTACTGGCTGACCACCTCACGGTCTACGGTTTTTCCAAGGATCTCATAAACCTGGATCAGACGTGAAAGATCCTCCCAGCCTCTGGCTGTGGCAAAGATCTTTCCGTCTACGGTATTCTCCACCCTGTAGAAATTTTTTCTGCGAAGCTCCAGATAGGAGATCACCGCCGGATGAATTCCCTGCTGGTAGGCGTATTCCTTCCATACATCAAAGTCTGCCTCCACATCAATCTTCTTGATACGGTCCAGAGTGACCACATCGAATTCCCGGACGGATTTGTTATATTCCGGCGGGTTGCCTGCTGTGACGATTACCCAGCCTTCCGGCACCTTCTGGTTTCCGAAGGTTTTTCCCTGAAGGAACTGCAGCATCATCGGTGCCAGTGTTTCAGATACGCAGTTGATCTCATCAATGAACAGGATGCCTTCTTTCAGACCTGTTTTTTCCATTTTGTCGTAAACGGATGAAATGATCTCACTCATGGTATATTCCGTGACAGAAAATTCTTCCTCACCGTAATTCTTTTTTACAATGAAAGGAAGTCCCACGGCACTCTGTCTGGTGTGGTGGGTAATAGTATAAGAAACAAGGGCAATCCCGCATTCCCTTGCGATCTGCTCCATAACCTGTGTCTTTCCGATTCCCGGAGGGCCCATAAGAAGGATCGGTCTCTGACGGATTGCCGGGATCCGGTACTCACCGAATTCGTCTTTTGCAAGATATGCTTCTATGGAATCTCTGATCTCCTGTTTTGCTCGTTTTATGTTCATGGTTTTCTTATTGTCTCCTTCTGTATGCTTCTCTTTGTCTCACGGCTGCACGTTTCTCTGATCCAAAATATCTCATTTCCTGCCTGCAGCGGATTACTTTATCGACGTATCCCGCTTATCCTCCAGTTCATCCTCCGTGATCACCAGCTTCATGGCCCAGGCCGGGATATCCACATCCTCCGGCTCCTGCTCCATAAATGCAAATGCAGTCCGGTATGGCGGCATCTTTGCCGGAAAAATGCCGTAACCGTCTGTAAAATACACCAGGCCTTTCAGATTTTCAAACTCTCGTTTCTCCATCAGCTCTTCCACATAAGCAAAAGCCGGGCGAAAATCTGTGCCCCCATCGCCGTAAAGCTCCAGACTATCCATGTAATCCTGCAGTTCTTCTCTGCCGGTGATTTTCACATCTGAATGCACCTTCTCGTCACACTGGATAATGTGTATATTTACCTTTTGGAAAAAATTCCCGCTGTCACTTAAGATTCCGTAAGTTTCCTCCAGAAATCTCCGCACCAGTTCCCCAGAACAGGACATGGAGGTATCGATCACGATGACAAATTCCGAAACTTTTTTCACTTCTCTGGTTTCCAGGGGTTCAATCAGCGGCATATTCCCATAAAGAGAAAGCCCATAGGTATAAAAATTATGATCAAAGCTATCCGGATCTACCGTCAGCTCTTCCCGGAATACCGCAAACTTCCGCAGAAAATCCCGGTAATCATACCGTTCTCTGTTCTCTATTTTCAGCTGATCCAGAAAATCTCCGTCCTGTTCTCCTGCCTCCCTGGAAAAAGTCTCCAGGTCTGTTTCGATCCCATCGCTGATATCTCCCCATTTTTTGCTCATCAGGGGATTGGGTTTCTGATTCGGCTGCTGGTTGACCCAGTATTTGTGATCATCCACATAGAACTCTTTTTCCAGCTGCAGCAGTTCTTTTTCCTTCAGGAACTGTTCTTTCAAAATCTTGTAGATCCACTCCGCATTCAACGTCTTCTTTTCCTTTTCCAGAAGACGGTAGGTCTCCCTCCGAAGAAGACTTCTGGAATATCGGACTGAGCGGTGATAAATACCGTCGATCATATGCTCCACCGCAATGTCACAGCTTAAATTCCATAGGCGCTTGTCTGCCCCTGGCTTTCCGAAATGTCGGAAAATACAGTGGAACACCATGTGAAGATATCCCCGGTTCACAAGTATCCGGTTCTCCCTATAAAGCCCGCCAAGCTGCGCCGGATGGAAGTATATCACAGCCCCGTCTGTTCCAAATGGACTGACCGAACCATCCATCCGATAAACAAAGCTGCTCAGCGCCACGTCCAGAAAGCGCATGCCCAGATACAGCTCGTCTCTTGCCGCCCGCAGGATGCTGCTGCCGATGTCCTGGAGACGCTGGGCTGCTTCCTGGGAATTGGATCCCTGACCGGATAGATAGTTATTTTTGTTATTTTCGGTTATTTCTATTTCACTCAGAATTCTCACCCCCTCTGATCTGCTGTCACAATTCTGTCTTCATTATAGTTCTCTCAGAAACTACTATAATTGCCATTACTACTTCATAATATCGTAATCTATCTACATGCAACTTATTTTTCACATACTCACATATGTTATAAAGTTAGTGCAGTCACTCCGCAGTTATCAGTGGGCACTTCCAACTTACAACTGAAATTTCTGTTTCCTTCTCACCGGTCGAACTGAATCTTCTGTCTCCCCGGCCACCTTCTGTTCTTCCTCCAGCATCCTGCTGCGCTCATTCATCAAAAACGCGGAAATCTCCATATCCTTCTTTCCGGAAGCCACATCAATACTGTGTTCCAGGCCCTCTCTGTTCCAGAGTTTTTCCCGGGAAAGCAGTTCCAAACCATTTAAGTTTCCGCTCTCCACCAGATATTCCCCGATATCCTTAATATTTCCCCGGATATAATCCTCATACTGCTTCTTCGCTTTTTTACTCAGCAGCCACGGATAACAAAGTCGTCCGAAGCTCATATCCACCAGGACCTCTAGCTTATCCATCACCACTGCCATATCAAACAGGCTGTCATACTCCGCGAAATCCAGTTCTTTACTATAGAAGCATTGCCGGTAATTGGTCCCGGATCCATGATACTCCGTAAACAAAATTCTCGCAGGCGTATTCTCCACCGCCTCATCATAATGCTCCGGAAAAACCATATGCGCACGTTTTCCACTTGCCTCGCCATTTTCGTACAGAAAATCCACATCGATCTTCTGCCATAACTCCCCAAGAATCTCCTTCGCACAGGATTTGGTTCCCTTTTTCTGATGGATCACAAGCTCCTTCAACCCGCTGCATCCCGTAAATGCCCCGGTTCCCACCTGCATCAGCGTATCCGAAAACTCCAGCCGCTCCAGTTTTTTGCATCCATAAAAAATATATCTTCCGATTTCCTTCAGCGTATCCGGGAAAACGATCTCCTGCACTTCTTCGCCGGCAAGAAGCCTCTCTTCTCCAAACGAAAATGTATCTTCATTCTCCCAGACTTCCGCCTCTTCTTCTCCATCCTTGTGTACGGAAAACGCATACGGCGCCGCACTGACTACCGGAAGACCATTGATCTCTTCCGGAAGCACGATCCGGTCATCAGTACCGTAACAACGGATGATTTCTATTGTATTATTTTTGATTCTGTAATGTATTTTCATAATTCTCCATTATACGTGAACGGATATCCGAAATCCATTTCCCGTTTTCATTCTTCAGGAATCATCTCATCTACTGCTGATCCTGATCTTCTATAGCACGTCTGCATTTCATTGTAGTCTCATTATCCATTTCATGCAAGAAATTTTCCCATGTCCGTAAATTCTTTCTGATACATAAAACAGCCCGTCAGACATACGATGATCTTTAATTCATCTGATATCTGACAGGCTGTATGCAACACAAAATAAACATCTGCATTATACTCTGTTTCACACCCATGAGCACAACTTTATTTACTTCTTATAAGTACTGGCTGAACTCCACTTTCTCCTTATTCGGGCCTTCAATGGTAAAGAACTTCACGCCATTCTCCCAGAACGGCAGGAAATGGACTTCATCATTGGTAGTATTCAGTCCGGCTGCTGTTACCAGCTCGTGGACTTTCTCCACATCCTTCACATCAATGGCAACATGGTCGATGGCACCGGATTCCATTTTTGCAGCTTTGTTCTCGTACGTCTCGATCACAAGATTTCCAAGCTTCAGGAAAGCAACCTTCTCATTGGCAGCCTCGTTCACTGTCTGAAAAGCGATCTCAAATCCCAGTGCTTCATAAAATTTAATGGTTGTCTCAATGTCATTGGTCGGCACACCTACGTGCTGAATTCCGTTCATCTGATCTTTTAAATTCATTTCAAAACCCCATCCTTTCATAAATCTGACATGCTCATAAACACAATTGCTTCGCAATTTAGATATAACTCTGCTACAGGTTTATGAATACGATTCCTCTGCAATTCTGCGTTCCACCTGTGCAAGCTCCGGCATTGCCGGGATCGCACCTTTTTTCTCCACGCATAGACTGGCCACCGCATTACCGAAACGTGCAAATTCCTTCAGATCCTCCTGTGTCAGCTCGTCCGGCTGTTTCTCCGATGTGCTGACCTTATACAGGAATCCTCCCCAGAAGGAATCACCGGCTCCGTTCGTATCCGCAATCTGTTTCACTGAAAATCCCGGCACCATATAGCCTCCATCTTTGCTGTAAATATAAGCTCCTTCACCGCCAAGAGTAACTGCCACGACTTTCACGCCCTGCTCATACAGTATCTTCGCTGCTTCCCGGACATCCTTATGATCTGTCAGAAGCTCGGTTTCCTCATCTGAAATCTTCATGAGATCCACATAGGGTACCAGACTTCTCATATGTTTTTTGGCAGTTTTTTCATCCGGCCACAGAGATGCACGGTAATTGGGATCGTAAGAAATCACGCTGCCCTTGTTTTTCGCTCTTTTTACCGCATAAAACGTGGTATCTCTTGCAGGCTGATCCGTCAGGGACAATGATCCAACATGAAAAATATGGGTATGATCCAGCACATCCACGTCCACTTCTTCCTTCTGGATCTTCGTATCCGCTCCCGGTTTTCTTGCAAAAGAGAAAGTCCTCTCTCCGGTCTCCCTGACTTCCACAAAAGCCAGGGTAGTAAAATAATTTTCGTCCAGAAGCATACCCTTGGTATCCACGCTTTCTTTCTCAAGAACAGATTTCAGGAACTTTCCGTGCATGTCTTTTCCTGCTTTACCGATAAATGCAGTATGAGCTCCCAGTCTGCTGGCTGCAACTGCAACATTGGCTGGTGCACCGCCCGGATTTCTGGCATACAGCATCTGTCCGTCCTCATTAATATTCCGGGAAGTAAAATCGATCAGGATCTCACCAAAAGTTGTGATATCATAGATGGATCTTTTCACAGCATCTCCTGTGTCCACAAGAAGGTTCTGATCAAGCAGCTGAAAAAGGATCTTCTCACATTCTTTCTCATTATCTGTATGTATATGAAGCTCTCCCCCATCAAACTCAGGCATACTTAAGACCCCAAGCATAGACTTTGCATTTACAACATAACGACCGTAACATAATTCTACATCACATGGGATGGATTCTGCAATACTTACCAACTTTCTTGCATTCTGCATTGTGCCTAAAATTACTTTTACTATCATTTTTGTCCACTCTCCTATGCAAACAGGCTGATCACAACAGCACAAACCAGGCCTGTTACTCCTACGATAGTTTCCATCATTGTCCAGGATTTCAGGGTTGTTTTTTCATCAATCTCCAGAAGAGAGCTTACCAGCCAGAATCCAGAATCATTTACATGGCTGAATGCGGTTGCACCACCGTTGATGGCACAGACCATTGCTGCCAGATAAACCGGTGACAAGTCTGCAACTCCGGGCATAGCAGCCATAATTCCTGCTGCCATTGTCATAGCCACAACTGCCGCACCAACAGATGCGCGGATCAGAGCTGCAATAAGAAATGCGACCAGTACAAGCGGAAGTCCGCTTTTTTCCAGGGCAGGTCCTATAATGTTTCCCATACCGCAGTCCTGAAGAACCCAGCGGATGATACCTCCACCAGTGATGACCAGAAGGATCTGTCCGGTAGGCTTCAGAGAACGATCCAGGATTTTCTTAAGCTGCTCTCCATTATAGCCCTGCTTCTTTCCGAGAAAATACATGGCAAGCAATACTGCTATGATCAGTGCCACAAAAGGTGTTCCCAGAAATTCCAGAACAGGACGTGCCGCGTCGATTCCCGGAATGTATTCAGAAACTGTATTGCACAGGATCAGTACCAGCGGAACAAGAATGATACATAATACTGTAGAAAATTTCGGCAGATTGGCTTCTTCCTCCTCACGTACCTCCTGGATATTGGAGGGAAGCCCTGTGTTGATCTTTTTGCCGATAAATTTGGACCATAAGATTCCTGCAAAAATCAATGATAAAATACCCACAGGCACACCTACCGCGATCATCACTCCGAGATCCACATTCAGCATATTTGCCACCAGAACAGATCCTGCTGATGGCGGAATGAATGCAAAACCGGTGGCAAGTCCGGCGAGAAGAGGAATCACATAATATAAAGTAGATTTCTTTGTTTTCTTCGCAAGTCCGAATGCCAGAGGGATCAGGATCACAACGCCTGCCTCAAAAAACACGGTGGTTCCTACAACAAGTCCTGTAATTCCAAGAGCGATCCCCGCTTTTTTCTCACCGAATTTGTTTATCAGTGTCTGGGCAACGCACTGTGCGCCGCCGGACACTTCCAATATCCCACCGAACAGAGAGCCCAATCCGATCAGGAGTATGATTCCCTGTAAGGTTTCTCCTGCGCCGTTTTCCACAGTGCTTACCAGCGTTGGAACCGGCATTCCGGCACCAAGCCCGATAACCAGTGCAGCGATCAACAGGGATAAAACCGGGTGAATCTTAAATTTTATGATAAGTAACAATAATAATAAAATCCCTGCTGCTGCCGCGATCAACAGTCTTAACGGATCTGCCGCAAATACCGGTTCTGTCATCTTTCCATTTACCTCATTTCTCTTTATTCACTACTTACGGATTGCTGTCTGACTTTTGAACTCTGATGTTTCATTTTACATATTTATGAATAGTTGCCTTTACAGCTCCCGGTCCTGCGATCATCTCACGGAACATATCCTCGATTTTCTCTCCGACACCATCTTTATAAAGGTCTGTGAAGAACAGTCTCTCATTGGAAAGGATCGGCTTCAGCTGATTCTTAAGGGTCTCCGGTTTTCCGATCACGATATCGTCAAGCTGCTCTGTGATCTCCTCATTCATCGGGTCCGGTGCAAGCTCAAATTTGTTTCCTTCGTCATCTACAGCCAGCATGTATCTCAGCCATCCTGCGATTCCAAGCGGGATTGCTGTCAGCCTGGAAGCATCTCCAAATTTCTTCACATATGCTTTTACAGTCTCACCGAAACGGATACCTACCATCTGGGACACATCTACAGCCAGACGAAGGTTGGTGTCTCCAAGATACTCATTCGGGAAACGGTCATTGAAAAGCTCATCCACAAATGTCTGTGGGGAAAGGATTCCAGGATCTGCAACTACCGGAAGTCCCTCGTCATAAGCAACCATACGGGCCATTTTCATCATATCTTCGTTGGTGTTCAGCATATGTGCAAAGAGATCATATCCAAGTACCACACCAAGAGGGCCGGTTGCGGAATGTACCGGATTCAGGCAGACGGTTACTTTCATTCTCTCGGAGAGATTGACGGTATCTCTGTCCGCCATGTATACGCCGAAGCCTTTTTCCAAAGCAGGGCGTCCGTTGGGGAAGCTGTCCTCGATAACAAGATACTGTGGCTTCTCAGCATTAACAAATGGTGCAATGTATGTTTTCTTTCCTGTGATCACCGGCTGCATATCTTCAACGCCCAGGTTCTCAAGGTCTGCTGCGATCTGCTCGCTTGGACGAGGTGTGATCTTGTCGATCATGGTCCACGGGAATGCAACCACCTTCTCATCCGTTACATAATCTACGAAGCCATCATCTACGAAGCCCGCTTTATGCCATTCCTCTGTCATAGTCAGTACGGACTCACGAAGCTTGGCGCCGTTCTGTGAGCAGTTGTCCATGGATACCAGGGCGATCGGATATTTCCCTGCTTTATATCTCTCATTCAGCATAGCCACAAGAACTGCCATTGCTCCCGTTGCCTTATCCGATCCGTTTTTAATATCTGCTTCCACAAACGGGAACCATGTTCCGTCTGCTTTCCGGAGTGCATAACCCTTCTCTGTGATAGTGAAGGAAACTAACTGCAGGGATTTAGCCGCAAAAATTTCTTTCAGGCGGTTCCATTGTTCAGCATCAGAAGACTGTGCTTTCACTGCTTCTGCAAGTGCCCCAAGAACTTTGTATTCACGGGTTCCATCACCATGGAGAATGACATTTAAGCCAAGGTTGTCATATGGCGCGTAAATCTTATCTGCTACATCATAATCAAAGGTTTCTACACATGTGATGCCTCTGTCAAGAACTCCCTCTTCCAGAAGACCATCTGCAATACCTCCGATAAATACACGGAAGATATTTCCGATTCCGAAATGTACCCAGCCTGGCTCCTTCTTCGCTTTCTCAGTAACTGCCTCTACATCGTATCCTGGAAGATCGATGCCTGCTTTCTTCCATGCTTCACGTTCTTTGATTCCTTCTCTTGTTAATTTCATAATCTTAGACCTCCCTGTTTTCTTCTATTTCGTTGTCATTTATGCGTTTCACTTATGCTTATGTCTTAACTGTAAGTAGAGTATAAAACTATTTTTTTTAAAAATCCATTGACAAAACACCTAATTTTGTTCTTATATTTTTGTTTACTTTTACTTATGCACAAGACATATATCCTTTGCCAATCCATATACTGTTACTTATTATTCCTCGAAAAAACTTTTGTTCTGCTCTGCTTCATGCGCTGACATTGCATTTCCTGCAAATTTATACTAAAATACTATAAATGAGCAAATTTGAAAAATTGCACAAAACTACACTGCGAATTTCATAAATGAATCAAAATCATTGCTTTCCTTTGCGCATTGAAAAAGATAACGATACTTTTCCAGCTGAATGGTATCACAGATTTCGTGATATCCAGTTTCAAACGAACAGAACCTACCAGTACCCACTGCACACATGAAATGTGCCAGTGACATAAGTAGCCAGTACCTTTTGATTCCCTGTGCAGAGCGTATCTGATAGCTGTCCAGTGCCAGTTTATCCTTACACTGGCGGAAAAATACTTCAATCGGCCATCGACACACATACCAGGAAAGAATCTCCTGTGTAGACAGGGCTGCGTTTGTACTGATGAAAGCACGCAATGCTTTGGGATTACCAAATGCTTTTTCCGGATAACTCAAAAGAACTACCGCATTTTCTATGCCGTTGAGGTTTCCCTCGTACCGGTACACATAATAGTTTCGTTTTTTGACTGTCACAAGGTCAAATTCACGATGTGTAACAGACAATTCGGCGGCCAGTTCACGAAGTTTCTTTTTCATTCCCGATGGATACAGCAAACGGTTTGTTTTCAAAGCACCGATGGTATGGAACCCTCTCTGTGCAAAGGTATTGATTATCTTTTCAGAAACATACCAGCAGTCGCAAAGAAAATAGGACATTACCGGTGGAACAGGCAGCTCCTTTGCAATGCTTTGTACAATGTCAATCTTGGAAATTGACTTATTGTACATTACAAAAGCATAGTTCAGAACAATGCCATTGCAGGAAAGCATAACAGCAACTGCCTGATGCCCGTAATCCGGTTTTCCCTTTAAATGGGATTGGTGAAAATACGCATCTTCAATCGGATGTAAAGCCTGTGACGAAGGCTTTGTCTTTGAAGCAATCGTATCGTCCACAATACAGAGAACAGGTTTTCCGGTGCGTGCTGCTTCTGAATAAATAATCTCAATGACAGAGCATTTTAACGTATCTGAAAGTAAGGAATCATCCCATTTTCCGGAATTGAGGAAATGGGCAATCGTAGTTCTGTGGCAGGAACTGTTTTTAGCAAAGTCCGTGGTTTTTCCATGATATCCTGAAATGAAAATACTGATTAGGATACTCATAAGATGGTTTATTACTCGGTTCGAATAAAATTTGCATAAGTTTAATTTTTTAAACTGGTTGTATATGAATGAGGAATGATGTATAGTATTTGCGAGAGACACCTTCTTTCGTAAATGTTGCAAATGTTTGTTTTGGCACTTTCATTATACAACACATGGAATCGAGGTGTCTTTCTTTTATGCAAAATCACGAACTTGCTCATTTATAGTATAGTATATATTTTAACATGATTTGAAAACAGTTTCCAGTCTGTTGTCGGAAAACCGGCATCTGTATTGCCTGTTTTTCTTTTCTTTGCTATGATATTTCTAACCACAATAATTATTTGACGGGAGGTTGATTTTATGTATTGTATTTCTTTTAATGATATCATTGAACTAAATGGACTACTTAAAGATCAGGGACTTCATTTTCGCATTCATCTTCGTGATGCTTGTGGAAAACAATCCTGTTGGATCGAACCGCTTGGGAATTGTGCATGTGAAGGACATTTTGATGAAATGTATCAGGTTCTGGAGAATTTTTTTGCAGGAAAAAGAGCCTCGATCGAGTATGATGAGAGTAAACTGAATTTCTGGATTTTGTCTGCAGATTGAGGATTCGCCATCCCGCAGGAGACTTGCCCGATTCAGTTAAAACAGATATTATGTGAAAATATAAATATGCCTGTAAACAGCACTCTGTTTACAGGCATAAAAAAACTCCCCCTGTTGGACTCGAACCAACGACACTGCGGTTAACAGCCGCATGCTCTACCGACTGAGCTAAGGAGGATTATTTATTAAGGTTTGTACCTTAAAAACTACATACATGTGTTTGTTGATGGTTAATCATTTTTGTTGAATCAATTTTTAACCTGCGTGCCGATTTGCCTTTTTTCACGGGCTCGCAGCTTGCGCTGCATCGCCTGTTCTTTTAGGCTACTCCAGCGGGGGTCATCTCACGACTCCGTCGTTCGATGTCATTTGCTTCGCAAATGTTCAAGTCAGCTAATGCTCATACGTCCACAAGCAAGCTTGCTCCCGTATGACCCTTACCTGCCTTGCCCGCTTCCTCGACTGGTTGGTCAAGCCCTCACCCGATTAGTAACAGTCAGCTCCATGTGTTGCCACACTTCCACCTCTGCCCTATCTACCTCGTCGTCTTCAAGGGGGTTTACTTCACTAAGAATGGGATATCTCATCTTGAGGGGGGCTTCACGCTTAGATGCCTTCAGCGTTTATCCCTTCCGGACTTGGCTACCCGGCCATGGCTTTGGCAAGCCAACCGGTCCACCAGCGGTCCGTCCATCCCGGTCCTCTCGTACTAAGGACAGCTCCTCTCAGATATCCTGCGCCCACGCCGGATAGGGACCGAACTGTCTCACGACGTTCTGAACCCAGCTCGCGTACCGCTTTAATGGGCGAACAGCCCAACCCTTGGGACCTACTACAGCCCCAGGATGCGATGAGCCGACATCGAGGTGCCAAACCACTCCGTCGATGTGAACTCTTGGGAGTGATAAGCCTGTTATCCCCAGGGTAGCTTTTATCCGTTGAGCGATGGCATTCCCACTTAATACCACCGGATCACTAAGCCCTACTTTCGTACCTGCTCCACCCGTCGGTGTCGCAGTCAAGCTCCCTTCTGCCTTTGCACTCTTCGAATGGTTTCCGTCCATTCTGAGGGAACCTTTGGGCGCCTCCGATACCCTTTCGGAGGCGACCGCCCCAGTCAAACTCCCCGCCTGGCATTGTCCCACCGCCGGATTACGGCGGCTGGTTAGAAGCCCAATATCACAAGGGTGGTATCCCAACAGCGGCTCCGCGGCAACTGACGTTACCGTTTCTCAGCCTCCCACCTATCCTGTACATGCAACACCGGACCCCAGTGCCAAACTGGAGTAAAGCTCCATGGGGTCTTTCCGTCCTGGCGCGGGTAGCCAGCATCTTCACTGGCACTTCAATTTCACCGGATGTATTGCCGAGACAGCGCTCAAATCATTACGCCTTTCGTGCGGGTCGGAACTTACCCGACAAGGAATTTCGCTACCTTAGGACCGTTATAGTTACGGCCGCCGTTTACTGGGGCTTAAATTCAAAGCTTCGCATTGCTGCTAACCTCTCCTCTTAACCTTCCAGCACCGGGCAGGCGTCAGCCCATATACCTCACCTTTCGGTTTCGCATAGACCTGTGTTTTTGCTAAACAGTTGCTTGAGCCTATTCTCTGCGGCCTGCTCTCGCAGGCACCCCTTCTCCCTAAGTTACGGGGCCATTTTGCCGAGTTCCTTGGCAATACTTCTTCCGCCGGCCTTAGGATTCTCTCCTCATCCACCTGTGTCGGTTTACGGTACGGGTACAGTATAAACAATAGCGGCTTTTCTTGACGCATGGCTCACGGGCTTCGCTACTATATTTCGCTCCACATCACGTCTTCCCATTGCACGGCGGATTTTCCTACCGTACTGGTACCTCGCTTGTACCGGGCTTTCCATTCCCGGCTCCCGCTCTCCTTACGTGTCCCCACAGTTCTGTTATACTGCAGTACAGGAATATCAACCTGTTGTCCATCGGCTACGGCTCTCGCCCTCACCTTAGGTCCCGACTCACCCAGGGCAGATCAGCTTTACCCTGGAAACCTTGGATATTCGGCCTAGAGGATTCCCACCTCTATCTCGCTACTCATTCCGGCATTCTCTCTTCCATGCAGTCCACAGCTCCTTTCGGTACTGCTTCTTCCCGCATGCAATGCTCCTCTACCAATCTTTTCAGATTCCTTAGTTTCGGTGGCGCGTTTCAGCCCCGGACATTTTCGGCGCAGGACCTCTCGACCAGTGAGCTATTACGCACTCTTTGAATGTATGGCTGCTTCTGAGCCAACATCCTGGTTGTCTTCGAAATCCCACATCCTTTTCCACTTAACGCGCACTTTGGGACCTTAACTGTAGGTCTGGGCTCTTTCCCTTTTGACCGCCCAACTTATCTCGTGCAGTCTGACTCCCGGTGATATCTACACGGCATTCGGAGTTTGATATTCTTCGGTAGGCTTTGACGCCCCCTAGGAAATTCAGTGCTCTACCTCCGCAAGACTCACACCGAGGCTAGCCCTAAAGCTATTTCGAGGAGAACCAGCTATCTCCGGGTTCGATTGGAATTTCTCCCCTATCCACACCTCATCCCCACCCTTTTCAACGGATGTGGGTTCGGTCCTCCACTACCTCTTACGGCAGCTTCAACCTGGACATGGATAGATCACCCGGTTTCGGGTCTACTCCTACTGACTCTGGCCCTCTTAAGACTTGGTTTCCCTACGGCTCCACACCTGAAGTGCTTAACCTTGCCAGTAAGCGTAACTCGCCGGACCGTTCTACAAAAAGTACGCGGTCGTACATATAAAGTACTCCCACAGCTTGTAGACACAGGGTTTCAGGTTCTCTTTCACTCCCCTCCCGGGGTCCTTTTCACCTTTCCTTCACAGTACTATGCGCTATCGGTCACTAAGTAGTATTTAGCCTTAGGGGGTGGTCCCCCTTACTTCCCACAAGGTTCCTCGTGTCTCGTGGTACTCCGGATCCTGCTCAGTCAGCTCTGCTTTCACGTACGGGGCTTTCACCCTCTCCGGCCGGCTTTCCCAAAACCGTTCTGTTAACTTCGCTGAATCTTAAATGCAGTCCATGACCCCGGCATGCACGCACACCGGTTTAGGCTCCTCCGCGTTCGCTCGCCGCTACTTACGGAATCGATGTTTCTTTCTTTTCCTCCGGGTACTTAGATGTTTCAGTTCCCCGGGTTCCCCTCCATACGTTATGGATTGGCGTATGGATGCATGAGGTCTGCTCATGCGGGTTTCCCCATTCAGACATCTCCGGATCACGGGATATTTGCTCCTCCCCGAAGCTTTTCGCAGCTTATCACGTCTTTCATCGGCTCTTAGTGCCAAGGCATCCGCCCTGTGCCCTTATTGCTTGACCTTTCGCTTCATCACCCTAGCGTAGGTGATGCGGTCTCTTGATTCTCGTGTTACTACCAGTAAGTGCACGATCGGATTTGAAAAGCTGTTGGAAGCTCGCTTCCATAAGGCTTTTTAAATTTGATCGTATATGCGACGCAGTCGCGGCTGAATGAATCGAAGATTCATGAAGCTCGCACTTACGTTCGTAACGTATGTGTTTGATTACTCTGTTCATAACAGATAAATCGATGTCTTCCTATCTTTGCGTTTGCATTAATTTCTTAATACTTTGCGTTTAAGGATATTTGATTAACTTAATCAAATCTCATGTATGCAGTTTTCAAGGTACAATGCTGACTGATGTTTTATCAGCCATTTAAAAAGAAAATATCTTTTCTTCTTAAATCACTGGTAAAACCAGTATCTATTCTCATCAGGTCTCCCTGTTTTTCTTTTTTTGATCTGGCGCCCACCTGCTCTCCCACACCGTCTCCAGTGCAGTACCATCGGCCGATTGGGTCTTAACCGTCGTGTTCGGGATGGGAACGGGTGTGTCCCCCAACCGCATCGGCACCAGAAAAGTTTTGCTTGATAGCTAAACAGTAAAACACATTTCTCTTCTCTACTTTTTCCGTTTTAGTTGGATTGATTCAGCTGCTTTCACAGCTTACTAAATCCATTTTCCTTAGAAAGGAGGTGATCCAGCCGCACCTTCCGATACGGCTACCTTGTTACGACTTCACCCCAGTCATCGGTCCCGCCTTCGGCAGCTCCTTCCTTGCGGTTAGGTCACTGACTTCGGGCGTTACTGACTCCCATGGTGTGACGGGCGGTGTGTACAAGACCCGGGAACGTATTCACCGCGGCATTCTGATCCGCGATTACTAGCGATTCCAGCTTCGTGTAGTCGGGTTGCAGACTACAGTCCGAACTGGGACGTTATTTTTGGGATTTGCCCACCCTCGCGGGTTCGCTTCCCTTTGTTTACGCCATTGTAGCACGTGTGTAGCCCAAATCATAAGGGGCATGATGATTTGACGTCATCCCCGCCTTCCTCCAGGTTATCCCTGGCAGTCTCCCCAGAGTGCCCACCTTAAATGCTGGCTACTGAGGATAGGGGTTGCGCTCGTTGCGGGACTTAACCCAACATCTCACGACACGAGCTGACGACAACCATGCACCACCTGTCTCCTCTGTCCCGAAGGAAAGACTCGGTTAAGAGTCCGTCAGAGGGATGTCAAGACTTGGTAAGGTTCTTCGCGTTGCTTCGAATTAAACCACATGCTCCACCGCTTGTGCGGGTCCCCGTCAATTCCTTTGAGTTTCATTCTTGCGAACGTACTCCCCAGGTGGAATGCTTAATGCGTTTGCGGCGGCACCGAAAAGCTTTGCTTCCCGACACCTAGCATTCATCGTTTACCGCGTGGACTACCAGGGTATCTAATCCTGTTTGCTCCCCACGCTTTCGAGCCTCAACGTCAGTTACCGTCCAGTAAGCCGCCTTCGCCACTGGTGTTCCTCCTAATATCTACGCATTTCACCGCTACACTAGGAATTCCGCTTACCTCTCCGGCACTCAAGACGGGCAGTTTCCAATGCAGTCCCGGGGTTGAGCCCCAGCCTTTCACATCAGACTTGTCCATCCGTCTACGCTCCCTTTACACCCAGTAAATCCGGATAACGCTTGCCCCCTACGTATTACCGCGGCTGCTGGCACGTAGTTAGCCGGGGCTTCTTAGTCAGGTACCGTCATTTTCTTCCCTGCTGATAGAAGTTTACATACCGAGATACTTCTTCCTTCACGCGGCGTCGCTGCATCAGGGTTTCCCCCATTGTGCAATATTCCCCACTGCTGCCTCCCGTAGGAGTCTGGGCCGTGTCTCAGTCCCAATGTGGCCGTTCACCCTCTCAGGCCGGCTATGGATCGTCGCCTTGGTGGGCCGTTACCTCACCAACTAGCTAATCCAACGCGGGTCCATCTTATACCACCGGAGTTTTTCACACTGAGCCATGCAGCTCCGTGCGCTTATGCGGTATTAGCAGTCATTTCTGACTGTTATCCCCCTGTACAAGGCAGGTTACCCACGCGTTACTCACCCGTCCGCCACTAGAAACCAGCTAAATCCGCCGAAGCTTCAATAAAAGGTTTCCCGTTCGACTTGCATGTGTTAAGCACGCCGCCAGCGTTCATCCTGAGCCAGGATCAAACTCTCTGATAAAATGTTTGATTCATTTACTCAAGACAACCGTTTGGCTATCTCTCGTTTTTACTGCTTTTGGTTTGTTTAAACCGTTCTTTAAATGTAAAGAAATTTTCGAGAATCGTATGTGTTTCACTGTTTAGTTATCAAGGTTTGTTGCGTCCGTCTCTCAGACAGCTTGCTTATTTTATCTCATCCTCAACTGTTTGTCAAGAACTTTTTTAAGTTTTTTTCAAACATTTTTGAGTTAAGATTTTGTTGTCGCTTCGTTGACGACTTGGATACTTTATCATATCTTCTGTCTTTTGTCAACTGTGGATTTCATTTTTCTGAAATTCTTTTTAATTGTTTGTTTTCCAAAAACAATTATTTGCGACAGCTCAGTTATATTACCATAGGGTTTTATGCTTGTCAACCATAAAATTCAATTTTTTTAGATTTTCCTGGAAGTTTATCTTAAAGGGACAATTTCTTTTCTTTTATTATCCTATTATCTCCCTGTTTATTATTTATTATATATATGTTTTTTATAAGTCTCTTCGCTGAGTGCGCTATGCCGGTCGCATTTTCAATGCGGTAAGTGCGAGGGAAGGCGATCTCAGAGTTCCGTAGCCCGAACGCCCTCCCTCGCGCTCCCACCCCGTTGGGCACGGAAGGAGTTCTTCATTGTTGTGTGTGCTGCGTTGTTGACTTTTGTCTGTATGCTGCGGTACTCAGAGTGGAACGTTGTGCCGATCTGATCCCTGTATTCTTCGATATTTATAGTGATACGCTGGGCTGATCTCGTTTCCGGATTCTTCAATATTTATAGTGGCACGTTAGGCCGATCTCGTTTCTGGATTCTCAATATTTATAGTGGTACGCTGGGCCGATCCGGTCCTGTATTCTTCGATGTTTATAGTGGTACGCTGGGCCGATCTGGTCCCTGTATTCTTCAATATAGTGGTATGTTGGGCCGATCTCGTTCCTGTATTCTTCAATATTTATAGTGGTACGCTAGGCCAATCTGATCCCTGTATTCTTCGATATTTATAGTGGTATGCTGGGCCGATCCGGTCCTGTATTCTTCGATATTTATAGTGATACGCTGGGCCGATCTCGTTTCTGGATTCTTCGGTACTTATAGTGGTACGTTGGGCCGATCTCGTTTCTGGATTCTTCGGTACTTATAGTGGTATGTTGAGCCAATCTGGTTCCGGGGATTCTTCGGTACTTATAGGAATATTCTGTACCAATCTGGCATTTCAGGACAGGACGCCCAGTCCGCTTCCGTCACCTGTTCTGTTTTTTTCCTGTCGGTTGGAAGTGTCAGCCAGAGGAAGGTGGCATCGGGCCGGGCTGCTGCGGAGGAGGGGTGATTACTACTTGGGCTGCGGGAGACGGCGTTATTGCGGCAGGGTCTGCTGTCTGAGCCGAAGGCGAGTTCTGGCCCTGCCGCAATGCTTTTAGCCGTCTCACGGAGCCCTAGTAGTATCCCCCGACGGAGTCCCTGCCCGGACCGATGCCACCTTCCTCTGGCGTCCCTCTCTCCATCTACCCTCACAAAGCCTCAACAGCATCCACAACTGCATCTAAACCCGGATCGATGCCACCTTCCTCTGGCGTTCCCCTCTCCATCCCCCACAAAACCTCAACAGCATCCACAACTCCATCCACCCCCGGACCGATTCCACCTTCCTCTGGCGTCCCCCTCTCCATCCCAACAAAAAAAACGGCACCCGGCAGATTCAACACTGCCAGACACCGGAAACAAAACACCCGTCAAACAGACATATACAATATATAATCAACATTCGCCATCTGCTCAACTCAATTACCACCAGAAAGTTCTCTCAGCAACTCAAGATCGCTGGCCTGAACTTTAATATTCGTAGTCAGCTTCTCACCCTCAGGACTAATATACGTCACCTCAAGAATGCTCCCCTCACGAATCCCACGCCGTGAAACCGCACTACAAAATGCCGGAAACTTCGGATGATTCTGTTTAAATGTATTCCATGCATTCATAACCTTCATCATATTTCCAATATTACCAATACCCATAATCAACACCAGCCTTTCCTTACTATTATCTATGTTTTTTATCTATTAACCCAAACACAGCCGCCGTACAAACCATACAGCGGCTGACCACATGCTCATATTCAAAATAACCTGCCGGGAACTCACAACCCTCTGATAAAAGAAATCGCATCCCTGATTCCAGCCACATAAACCAATTTAATTCCTTTAATCCTCTCTGTAGCCGTCCGGTTCACCTTAGGAAGTATCACCGTCTCAAACCCAAGCTTTTTCGCTTCCTGCACACGCTGTCCGGCCATACTCACTGCACGAACCTCGCCACTCAGACCAATTTCACCAAACGCCATCACCGAATCCGGGATCACGATCTCCTTCGCACTGGAAATAATAGCAAGGCAAATACCCAGGTCAATTGCCGGCTCTGTCATTTTCATACCACCCGCAATATTCACATAAGCATCTGAAGCAGCAAGATGAACTCCCGCCTTCTTCTCCAGAACCGCCATCAAAAGATTCACACGATTAAAATCCGTACCAACTGCTGTTCTTCTCGGAATTCCAAAATTACTCTGACACACCAGAGCCTGAATCTCCACCAAAATCGGTCTCGTCCCCTCCATAGAACATGCAGCAACAGATCCCGAAGCATTCTCCGGTCTTCCATTCAAAAGGAACTCGGAAGGATTCTTCACTTCTTCAAGTCCGGAATTCTGCATCTCAAAAACACCAATTTCATTGGTAGAACCAAAACGATTTTTCACCGCACGCAAGATCCGGTAAGACGCATGCCTGTCCCCCTCAAAGTAAAGCACAGTATCTACCATATGCTCCAGTACACGAGGACCTGCCACATTTCCCTCCTTAGTCACATGACCCACGATAAAAATGGACACACCCATACCCTTAGCGATCTGCATCAGTACATTGGTAGATTCCCTCACCTGAGAAACGCTTCCCGGTGCAGACGAAATATCTTCATGAAACATCGTCTGGATAGAATCCACAACAGCTACATCTGGCTTCGTCCGCTCAATGATCTCTCGGATATTTTCGAGATTCGTCTCACAGAGCAGTTTCAGTTTATCATTAAACGTTCCAAGACGATCTGCCCGGAGCTTGATCTGTCTGAGAGACTCCTCACCAGAAATGTATAAAACAGAAACCCCCTGTGAAGATAAATTTCTGCACACCTGCAACAACAATGTAGACTTGCCAATACCAGGATCTCCACCTACCAAAACAAGGGAGCCGGGGACGATTCCGCCTCCCAGCACCCTGTCAAGTTCACTGATTCCGCAACTCTGACGTTCATCTGAAGAAAGACTGATATCTTTCAGAACTACAGGCTCCGTTTTCTTTTGTGTAGTTTTAATACTCCCCGAGGAAGATTTTTGGGAAGAAACCGTTTCCTCCACAAAAGTATTCCATGCCTTACATGCCGGGCACTGTCCCATCCACTTGGCTGATTCATACCCGCATTCCTGACAGAAATAAACCGTTTTTTTATTTTTTAGCATTTTACAATTTTAACTTCTGCTTTGGTGTTCGCATCCAGTTCAACACTGAATGAAAGCTTGCCGCCCAGGTTTGTGGTCATTGTACCTGTACTTACATCGTCAATAAATACCTGATACTCTGTCTCAGCTTCCAGTTCAACAGTAATCTGAGAATCCTCAAAGCCCTGAACCTCAAACCTCATTGCTGTTCCATCCTGCTGAAGATGGAACACACTGGTTCCCGGAACAGACTCATATACGAACATTCCATTACGCTCAAGTTTGGTAATCTCCTTATATGTTTTTACTTTATACATATCTCCCTGATACTGATAATCCGACAATTTGGATTTCTGATTTAATTCATAATTTCCAAAACTGATAGTCCCATTATCTTCTGTGCGGATCAATTCCTGTACCACTGCCATGATCTTATGTCCTCCTGAAATCTTTCGTTGTATAGTTTTAATTTTGTTAATTATAACTTATTTCTGTTTTTTTGGCTATAGAAAGTAATAAAATTCTTACGCTTTCTCCGCATCTTTTACTTCAAAGCAGATTTTCTTGTCTTTGACCTTCACCTGTACGGTATCACCGGCTTTGATCTGACCTGCAAGGATTTCTGTTGCCATCTCATCCTCGATCTTTGTCTGGATCGCACGACGCAGCGGTCTTGCACCGTATTTACTGTCAAAGCCTGCATCTGCGATAAGATCTTTAGCTGCTCCGGTAACTTTCAGTATGATATCCAGCTGTTCCTGACAGCGTTTTTCCAGGTTTTTCAAAAGAATAGTAACGATCTTCCTGATATTTTCTTTATTCAGAGAATGGAATACCATGATCTCATCGATCCGGTTCAGAAATTCCGGCTTAAACATCCGCCGCACTTCTTCCATCACTCCGGACTTCATCCGTTCATAATCACGCTTTTCCGTATCTCCGGACATAAATCCAAGATGTTTCGGTTCCATGATCATCTGCGCACCTGCATTGGAAGTCATGATAATGATCGTCTGCTTAAAATCCACTTTTCTGCCTTGAGCATCTGTAATATGACCATCATCAAGTACCTGCAGAAGAATATTAAACACATCCGGATGAGCCTTTTCAATCTCGTCAAAAAGAATGACACTGTATGGATTTCTGCGCACTTTTTCGCTGAGCTGTCCACCTTCTTCATAGCCTACATATCCGGGAGGCGATCCGATCATTTTAGAAACACTGTGTTTTTCCATATATTCGGACATATCTACACGGATCATTGCCTGCTCACTTCCAAATACAGCTTCCGCCAGTGCTTTGGAAAGCTCCGTTTTTCCCACTCCGGTAGGTCCCAGGAACAAGAAAGAACCTATAGGCCTTGCGGGATCCTTTAATCCTACTCTTCCCCTTTTTACCGCACGGGCAACTGCAGAAACCGCCTCATCCTGTCCGATCACACGTTTTTTCAGAACCTTTTCCAAATTTGCAAGCCTACGGGATTCCCCCTCTGTCAGACGCTGTACAGGTATTTTGGTCCAGTCAGACACAATACCGGCAACTGCCTCTTCATCAACTGTAAGTGGATTTTTCCGATTTTTCCGCTCCGCCTTTCTTCGGATCTTTTCCAATTCTGCTTCCGCTTCATTCTGCTTTGCCTGTGCTGCTTTCGCACCTTCGAGATCTGCATTTATGACTGCCTGTTCTTTTTGTTTCAGAATATCGTGGATTTCTCTTTCCAGGGCTTCTGCTTTCGGAGACGGACAATATCCCGCCAGTTGTACTTTCGACGCTGCCTCATCAATAATGTCAATGGCCTTATCCGGAAGAAACCGGTCATTGATATAACGAACGGACATTTTTACAGCAGCCTCAATCGCCTCATCCAGAATCTCTACACCATGATGTTTTTCATAATACGGGCGCAGCCCCTTCAGGATTTCAACAGCCTCCTCTTCTGTAGGCTCTTCCACGATGATAGGCTGAAAACGCCGTTCAAGCGCCGCATCCTTTTCAATGTATTTCCGATATTCTTCCAGTGTCGTTGCTCCGATCAGCTGGATCTCTCCGCGGGAAAGAGACGGTTTCAGGATATTGGAAGCATCCAGTGCACCTTCCGCTCCACCTGCTCCGATGATCGTATGGATTTCATCAATAAAGAGCAATATTCCCTGCTGTTCGCTTACCTCATCGATCACATTTCGGATACGTTCCTCAAACTCACCGCGATATTTACTTCCTGCGACCATTCCGGAAAGATCCAGAACTACGACCCGCTTATCCTTCACAGTATCCGGTACCATTCCTGTGACGATCCGCTGTGCAAGTCCCTCTACGATAGCCGTTTTTCCTACTCCCGGCTCTCCAGTCAGGCAGGGATTGTTCTTTGTTCTTCTGCTCAGGATCTGGATCAGTCTGGCAATCTCTTTATCCCTTCCCACTACAGGATCCAGCTTACCTTCTTCTGCCATGGCCGTCAGATCTCGGCTATACTGATCCAGAGTTGGTGTTACACTGCTGTTTCTTCCCTTTGAAGCTTTTACAGCCTGGAATTCTTCCGCAATGGTATCGCTGTCCATTCCCATTGCCGTCAGTACTGCCGCATAAAGCTTCTGGATATTGGCACCCATTGTATACAGCAGTCTGGTACCCACACAGTCTGTTTCTTTCAACATTGCCAGCAGAATATGTTCTGTCCCGACTTCCTCAAAACGCATGGATTCTGCTTCTGCATATGCACCCTCCAGAACTCTTCTGGTTCTCGGACTGAATCCCGGTCTCTGTGAAACAGCCGTATTTCCCGGCGGTGCGATCAGTTTATCGATCAGGGCTATTGCTTTATCAGCCTGGATCCCAAACTCCTCCAGAACTCTTCCTGCTGTGCCCTCCTTTTCTTCTACAAGCCCGACCAGCAGATGCTCCGTGCCGATATAACTATGTCCGCAGGAGCTGGCTGCCTCTTTTGCCAGAGCAAGAACATTCTCTGCCTGTTTTGTATATCGTTCCTGCATGATGTCTCCTCCTATCTGTCTGTGTCATACTCGTCAAAAATCTCGTCCACCAGTTGATGAACTTCTTCTCTTGTTACATTTTTACAGCATCCCCATGCCATTGCTACTGTCAGATTCTGTTTCATTTCTTCCAGTGCTCTGACCTTATCTGCATCTATGGAGATCACCGCTCCCTTTCGCCTGTCAATAGTCACAAAGCCTTCCTGACGAAGCAGCGCATATGCCTTATTCACAGTATGCATATTGATTCCTGCAATGCTTGCAAGCTGCCGTACAGAAGGCAGAGTATCCCCTTCATGAAGCCTTGATGTAGCGATCCCCATTATGATCTGATTGGTGATCTGCATATAGATTGCCTCATCACTGTTAAAATCGATTTCTATCACCATAGGGTAATCTCTCCTCTACAACAGCAAAAGGCTGCACAGTTTCATCCTGGCAGCCTGCTGTGATTTTTGTTTTTATTTACTGATCCCTGCAATCTTCTCTATCTGTTCTTTGTTAAGAACCAGATTAAATCCCATTGGATTTACCACATAAGCGTTTGCCTGCGGAATCATCAGGTTCGGAAGTTTATCTATAGTCACTTTCGCAACACGGAGATTCTTGCCTCTTCCAAATTTCTCAAATTCCATAACATCTGTAAACACAGGCTGCATGATCTTATCCTCTTTATTTTTCAGATACGGAATATGGAGCTTTCCATCTTCTTCCTGCTCTGCATTGATCGCGATCAGGAATTCTGCCTTACGCAGGTTAGCTATCAGCTCTTCTTCCAGCTCACGGATATTCTTGTGCTCTTCCTGTTTTACCGGGCGACGCAATTCCTGCATAAAATAAATTCCGGAAAGTTCAAGCGACGGATTCAGAAGTGGTCTCTTAGACGGCTCGATCTTACTCATATCTCTCTGGTTTGCGATCTTTCCGATCTCAATCTCGATCTTTTCTTCTCCGTCGATCCAGATCACACTGTTCACTCCGATCGCATACAGCGTACCATACAGTCTTGGATAGTCTTTTTTTTCATATTTCATGCCCATAAGAAGGATCTTATCATCAAGGAGCTGTTTACCATATTCTTTAATCTCTTCTTCTGTGGCAAAAATCCTTGCCTGGTCATTAAATGTTTCTTCATCACAGGTCACATATGGAAGTCTGGTTGCCTGTGAATATGCAACAAATACTTCCTCCCTGTTTCTGAGCTCATGGATTGCTTCTTCTACACTGATTCCCATTTTTCTGTCCTCTCTGCCTCATCACTTGGATGCGACACTTCATCAAGGAAAATGGTTGGTTCCTGTTGTGCCCTGTCAGCATCCAGCTTTTCATGTTCGTAACTACTCACTGCGTTTCATAGTTGTTACTATTGTACAATGAAATCCCTGTTTTCGTCAAGCTGTGCCTGTGAAAAATAACCAACTTAAGCCTCGTCGATAGCTTTTCCGATATCGTGACGCATATACTTGTTTGCAAAACTGATCCACTCTGTAGCAGCATATGCATTCTTTCTGGCTTCTTTTAATGTCTCTCCTTTGGCAGTGATGCCAAGAACACGTCCACCGTTTGTAACGATCTCTCCATCTTTAAATTTAGTTCCCGCATGGAAACAGTAATATCCGTCTTTGTCCTTAAAATTCTCAAATCCATGGATTGGAATACCTTTTTCGTATTTTACAGGATATCCATCACTTGCAAGAACAACACAAACTGCTGCATTGTCCTCAAATTTCAGATCGATCTGATCAAGTTTGCCATCTACACAGGCTTCCATTACTTCAATGATATCATTCTCCATACGCGGAAGAACAACCTGTGCTTCCGGATCACCAAATCTTGCATTGTATTCCAGAACCTTCGGGCCATCTGCAGTAAGCATCAGTCCGAAGAAAATGATTCCCTTAAACGGACGTCCCTCTGCTGCCATGGCATCTACTGTCTTCTGATAAACATATTTCTTACAAAATTCATCTACTTCCGGAGTATAGAACGGACTTGGAGAAAATGTTCCCATTCCGCCTGTATTCAGTCCCTGATCTCCATCTTTTGCACGCTTATGATCCTGTGCAGATGTCATGGTACGGATTGTCTTTCCATCAACAAAAGAAAGTACGGAAACCTCACGGCCTGTCATAAATTCTTCAATTACCATGGTATTTCCGGCATTTCCGAATTTTTTATCTTCCATGATCTCTTTTACACCAGCTTCTGCCTCTGCAAGATCCTGGCAGATCAGAACACCTTTTCCAAGAGCAAGGCCATCTGCCTTCAAAACGATCGGGAATTTTGCCTCGGTTCTTAAATATTCCAGAGCTTTTTCCGGATCATCAAAATTCTCATAAGCAGCTGTAGGAATACCATATTTTTTCATAAGATCCTTAGAAAAAGCCTTGGAGCCTTCCAGAATAGCAGCATTTTTGCGCGGTCCGAACACACGCAGTCCCTCTGCCTCAAACACATCTACGATTCCGCCCACAAGAGGATCATCCATTCCCACGATAGTAAGATCGATCTCTTTTTCTTTGGCAAAGGCTGCCAGTTTTTCAAACTCCATTGCTCCGATATCTGCACATTCCGCATACTCTGCGATTCCTGCATTTCCGGGTGCACAGTAGATCTTGTCAACTTTCGGGCTTTTTGCAACACTCCATGCAATTGCATGTTCTCTTCCGCCGCTTCCTACGATTAATACTTTCATCTGTTTACTCCTTTGTTTCATCTGTCTGCTGATTACTTTAAAGAAACAATTCCATCTGTCACTGTGATCTTGTCATTGGCGATAAGATTGATTGCTTCCGGAAGGATCTTCCACTCTGCTTTTTCCATTACGCGTCTCTGAAGCTCCTTGGATGTATCCCCGTCTTTTACCTTTACTGCTTTCTGAAGAATGATCGGACCTGTATCCGTTCCGGCATCTACGAAATGAACCGTAGCGCCTGTTACTTTCACTCCTCTTGCAAGAACTGCATCATGAACCTTAAGTCCATAAAAACCTTTTCCGCAGAAAGACGGGATCAGGGATGGATGGATATTGATGATTTTGTTGGGATATGCTTCCACCATCATCGGAGGGATCGCAACCAGATATCCTGCAAGAACGATCAGGTCTACTTCTTTTTCCTGAAGCTTCGCCAGTAATGCTTTATGGAAAGCTTCTCGGTCCGGATAGTCTTTCGGTGCGATGCATACCGCCTCTATATCATGCTTTCTGGCTCTTTCCAGAGCATAAGCGGAGGCATT